>CAYYDX010000003.1:0-83093 GCA_964470735.1 uncultured Anaerolineaceae bacterium | reverse complement strand
GATTCTCGCCGTGGAAGACGCGCTTCATCACGAGTGAGTCGTACTGCGGCGGGACCGTGTCGCCCTGCTCGAAACCCGTGTCGCAGCGGCCGATCGTGGGCGCTCGAAGCCCCACGAGGCGTCCGGAACTCGGCTTGAAACCGTCCCAGGGGTCCTCGGCGTTGACGCGGAGTTCGAGGGCGTGCCCCTCGAAGCGGACGTCCTGTTGCCGGACCGGGAGCAGTTCGCCGGCGGCGATGCGGAGTTGCAGTTCGACAAGGTCGACGCCCGTGACCATCTCGGTGACGGGGTGTTCGACCTGGAGACGCGGGTTCACTTCGAGGAAGTAGAGTGGCGGGCCTTCGCTCCCGGTGCCACGGGAAGCGGGAGCTGTATCGACCAGGAACTCGAAGGTGCCGGCGTTCACGTAGTTGATGGCGCGGGCGAGGCCGAGCGCGTGGCCGGTGAGGCGCTTGCGGAGAGCGTCGTCGACGACCGGGCTCGGAGTTTCTTCGATGAGCTTCTGCCTCCGCCGTTGCACGGAGCAGTCACGTTCGCCGAGGTGGATGACGTTGCCGTGGGTGTCGGCGAGTACCTGCACTTCGACGTGGTGCGCGTTGACGACGAGCTTTTCGAGCAGGAGACCACCATCGCCAAAGGCGGCGAGGGCCTCGCGGCGGGCGCTGTCGATGGCTTCGGGGAGTTCATCACTTGAGTGGACTTCGCGCATACCGCGGCCACCACCGCCACCACGGGCTTTCAGCATCACCGGGTAGCCGATGCGGGCCGCCTCACGGGTGAGCGTGTCCGGGTCGTCATCGCCGTCCCAGCCGGGGACGACGGGGACTCCGTTCGCGACGGCGAGCCGCCGGGCTGCTGCTTTGTCGCCCATGCCGCGCAGGACTTCCGGTGAGGGGCCGATAAACGTTATGTTCTCCTTCAGGCAGCGCTCGGCGAAGTCCGCGCGTTCGCTGAGAAAGCCGTAACCGGGGTGGATCGCATCACAGCCCTCGGACCTGGCGGCCGCGATGACGGCATCGATGTCGAGGTAGCTTTCGGTGGCGGAGTAGCCTTCGAGCAGGACGACCGCGTCGGCGCTTCGCGCGGCCAGGCTTCGCCGGTCGGGGATGGAGACAACGACAACGGAACGGATGCCCATGCGGCGGAGTGTGTTGCAGATGCGGACGGCGATTTCGCCGCGATTGGCGACCAGGACGCTCTTGAACATCGGGCGCATTCAACCACGGGTGGGATGGATTGGCCACACGGCGGGGCCATGAAGGAACGAAGGAACCGGGGGCGGGAATCCGGCGCCGGGTGGAGTGCCAGAGGGCTTCGTTCCTTGGCGGCCTTCAGGCGTCGTCGGGAGCGAGGACTTCCCGGGCAGGTGGGATCCCCGTGCCGCCGTCGCGGCGGTCGAGGTAGTAGTCGAGGACGACGCGGCCGGCCGCGGCCGCGGGAAGGGCGAGGAGGACGCCGGCGATGCCCATCAGTTCGCCGCCGGCGAGGACCGCCACGAGCACGACAAGTGCGGGGAGGTTGAGGGTCTGCCCGTAGATTTTCGGGACGAGGAAGCGGTCTTCGAACTGCTGGTAGACGAGGAGCGCACTGAGCACGATGACTGCCTGCGTGGGCGACTCCTGGAAGGCGGCGACCACCGCGGGAACGATGGCGATGAAGGCGCCGACGAGCGGGATGATGTCGGCGAAGGCGGCGAGCACTCCGAAGGCGACGGCGTTCGGCACCTGGACGGCGAGGAGCACCGCGGTGGTAAACACCCCGATGAAGGCGGATGTGATGAGCTGGCCGCGGACGTAGCCGCCGACGACGCGGCTCAGGGCGGTGAGGAAGTGTTGAGCGTCGCGTTCGCGTCCCCGGGGGACGAAGCGGAAGAGGAATGTCCGCAGGCGGCGGGTGTCGACGAGCAGGTAGGCGGTGAGCATGGCGACGGTGAACCCGGAAACCACTCCGACGACGACACGCTGACCGAAGTCGACGGCCTGGCTCCCGGAGATGAGTTCGTTCCACTCGATCTCACCGGCTTTTTCGGGGAGGTCCCAGCGGTCGGTGTCGAAGCCGAACCGTTGCATGAACGTTTCGAAATCGCTGGCGTACTGGGGGAGGTTCGAACGCAGGTCGCGGAACTCATCGAACATAGCGGGGGCAACGATGCCGACGACCGTGCCGAGCCCGGCGAGGACGAGGAGAAGGATGATCAGTACGGCGAGGACACGGTTGACGCCGCGCCGGACGAGCCATTCGACGTAGGGGAGAAGGGCGGCCATGAAGATGAACGCGGTGACGACGAGCAGGAGCACCTGCCAGAGACGGACAAGCGCCCAGAGGGTAATAAGGGCCGCACCGATGGCGACGAGTCCGCGATAGGAGACTTCAATCTTAAGCATGATGCGAAGCGGGCCCGCCGCCGCGTAGCGTAGGGCGCGCCATACTTGCCGCACAACAGGAGGGCCGCAAATGTTCCGGGATATCGATGCGTTTCTTCGCTATTTCGAAGGTGTCAACAAGCGGGCGATGCGAGATATCGCCGCGCTGCCCGCGGAAGCCGATGGCTGGACGCCGCCGGCAGGCGACGGAGAGAAGGCGTGGGGGATCAACACCCTCATCGGGCATATGTGCGGCTCGCGGCTGTACTTCGCGAGCGCCTACTCGGGCAGCGGCTGGATAAGCGCACCGCCGCCGGATGTTTCGAGCCGCGAAAAGTGGGTTCCCGCGCTCCAGGCGAGTTTCGAGGCGTTCAAAGCCAGGCTGGCGGGCTCACCGGCGGATTGGCTCGACCGGCGGGTGGAGATGATCGACTCTCCGGGTGCGACGCTGCCCGGCTGGCGGATCCTGCTGATGATGATGGAGCACGACATCCACCATCGCAGCCAGATCGACACGTACGCGGGCCTCAACGGGTGGGACCCGCCGCAGATCTACAACCGCAGTGCCGAAAAGATCGGGACGCTGCAGGCTGAGCAGCGCGCGAAGCACGGCGTCGACGGGCCGGGGAATCCGCTGTAGGCGAGCAGCAGGTTCGCTTAGCCTGGCTGCCAGAAGGGGCTGTTCTTGCCGAGACTGGCGAGGGCCTGCCTGAACGCGACCATCCCTTCGGGGCGGCGCGAGAGGTAGTCCTCGGCGAGGCGCTCGCGGAAGAGGGGGCCGCTGAAAATCATCGCCCAATCGGCCAGGGGCAGGATGCCGTCGGCAGAATCGGATTCGTAGCGGGACCAGTTCCTGGCATGTTCTTCCGACCGGAAGAGATTCATGCGCGCTCACCTGAACGCTGACGACTCGTCGCTGCGTTTCATGAAGGAGCGGATGGTGTGGCCGACGGTCTCGGGCGGGTTGACTTCGAGGATTTCGTCATCGCGCATGCGGACGAGGATGGGTTCGCCGCAATCGAGGCAGGTGGCGTCTATGCGGACTTCTTTACCGGGGAAGAGCCAGCGCACGGCCAGCGATTCCAGTCCTCATTGGCCGTACCACTTCTCGACGCCATCGACGGTGACGCGATACTGGGTTGGCAGGTTCGAAAACGGGGCGAAGGAGTGGATGTAGTCGGTGTCGTGGCTGATCCAGCAGCCAACGCCGGCCTTCGCCGCCTGTTCCTGGAGGTCGCGGCCTTCGTCGGGGGTGACACCCATTTCGCGGGCGAGGGTGGTGTAATGCGGCGCCACGCCGTGTTCCACCGAGTGGCGCATGATCGCGGTGTAGGCGCGCTGAACGAGTTCCGATTCGGCCATCAGTCGAACCTCCGTCGAGTGTCGCGGGCAAGGTAGCACGGGGGCGGGGCCGTGCCCAGTGCTGGTGCGCCGCACGCGAACGAAAACGGCTCCCTTGCGGGAGCCGTTCGCTGGTAACTGAGCGGGCCCGGGGTTCAGTCGCTGCTGAAGGGGAGTTCGCCTTCAACGCGACGGCCCTGGCTGGCGTGGAACTGGCGGATGCGTTCGGGCTCCGGGTCGTGGACGGTGGTGGTCTTCGTGCCACGAACCATGGCGATACGGCCGGTGCGGGAAAGCTCACGGATGCCGTAGGGCTCGCACATCTTTACGAGGCCGTCGATCTTGTCTTCGTCGCCGACCACCTGGAGGATGATCGAGTTCGTGGCGATATCGACCACGTCGGCGCGGAAGACGTTGGCGATATCGAGCAGTTCATGGCGGTTCACGTTGTTGCAGCGAACCTTAATCATCGCCAGCTCGCGGGCGACCATGTCCTCCATGCTGAGGTTGGTCACCTTGACGACGTCGATGAGCTTGTAAAGCTGCTTTTCGACCTGGTCGATCGGGGCACTCGTGCCGTCGACGACGATGGTCATCCGGCTTAGACCCTCGGCTTCACTGTGGCCAACGGTGAGCGATTCGATGTTGAAGCCGCGGCGGCGGAAGAGGCTCGAGACGCGCATGAGCACGCCGGGCTTGTCTTCGACGATGGCGACGACGGTGTGGTGTCCGGCGCGATCTTTCAGAGTTGCATTCACTTCGGGGTTCATCGCGCCAACTCCTCGGCGGGCGCCTCGATGGTTTCGGAGAGGGCAGCGCCAGCGGGGACCATCGGCCAGACGTTTTCTTCCTGGTCTATCTGGAAGTCGAGCAAGATAGGCCCCTTGTGGGCACGAGCCTCGCGGATGGCGCTCGGGACCTCGGCCTTGGTTTCGACGCGGATGCCGCGGATGCCATAGGCGTCCGCAAGCTTCACGAAGTCTGGCTGGGTCATGGCGACGGAGACGAGGTTCTTGTCGTAGAAGAGGTGCTGCCACTGGCGCACCATTCCGAGGTAGCCGTTGTTGAGGATGGCGATTTTGACCGGCAGGCCTTCATCGACGAGGACGGCCATCTCCTGGAGCGTCATCTGGAAGCCGCCGTCTCCACAGATGGCCCAGGTCTCGAGTTCGGGGCAGGCGACCTGTGCGCCGATTGCGGCCGGGAGTTCGAAACCCATGGTGCCGAGGCCACCCGAGGTGATGAGCTGGTGGGGGCGCTTGTAGAAATAGTGTTGGCCGGCCCACATCTGGTGCTGTCCGACGCCGGTGACGATGTTGGCGTCGCCGTTCGTCTCCTCGTAGAGGGTGCGAATAACGTACTGGGGCAGCATGCGGCGGCTTTCGCGGATGTGCAGGCTCGGGTGCTCTTCGCGCTGCTGGTCGATCCAGCGAACCCACTTCGGGTGTTTGGTCTCCTTCACCTGTTCGGCGAGGCGGGGGAGGACGTTGGCTGCGCTCCCGACGATCGGCACGGCGACGGAGAAGTTCTTCCCGATTTCGGCGGGGTCGATATCGATATGGACGATTTTGACGCCGGGGTTGAAGTCCTTGAAGCGGCCCATCGCGCGGTCGTCGAAGCGCATGCCGACGCCAATCACGAGGTCGGCTTTATCGGCGGCCATGTTGGCGTAGAACATTCCATGCATGCCGAGCCAGCCGTAGCTAAGCGGGTGGGACTCGGGGAAGGCGCCGATACCGAGGAAGGTAGTGATGACCGGGATGCCGGCCTTCTCGGCGAGGTCGACGAGTGCAGCCTGCGCGTCGCTCCAGATAACGCCGTGGCCGGCGATGATGATCGGGCGTTCCGCCTGGTCGATGAGTTCGGCCGCGCGCCGGATCATCCCGGCGTGGCCTTCGATAGTGGGTTTGTAGCCACGGAGGTTGATCTGCTCAGGCCATTCGTACTCGGCCGTTTCCTGGAAAACGTCCTTCGGGATATCGACGAGGACGGGGCCGGGGCGGCCAGTTCGGCAGATGTGGGCGGCTTCGCGAATGGTCAGCGGGATCTCTTCGGGCCGCATGACCAGGTAGTTGTGCTTGGTGATGGAGTGGGTGATGCCGGTGATGTCCGCTTCCTGGAAGCCGTCCTTGCCGAGGAGCGAACGGGAGACGTTGCCGGTGAGGGCGAACACGGGCGTCGAGTCCATCCAGCTGGTGGCGATCCCGGTGACCATGTTGGTCGCGCCCGGGCCGCTGGTGCCGAGGCAAGCGCCCATCCGCCCGCTGGCGCGCGCGTAGCCATCGGCCATGTGGGCGGCGGACTGCTCGTGGCGAACGAGAATGTGGCGAATGCCGGGGAACTGGGGGAGTGTGTCGTAGAGGGGAAGGACGACGCCGCCGGGGTATCCGAAGATCGTGTCCACGCCTTCGCGCTGGAGCCCGTCCAGCACCATCTGTGCGCCAGTCATGCGCGTCATAGAACCAGAGACCTTTCCCACGGCAGCCATGGTTTCCGGCGTTGCCCCCGGTAAGGGGTGTCCGGCGCCTGCCACGCCATCCGGTCGTGGCCCCCTTCCGTCCCTCGTGGAGGCGGCGGAAAGGTTGAGGCGAGGAGGGTTGGCTGGTAGGCCGATTTCCCTCCGGCGTTTACCGCAGTGGAGCCAGAGTACGACTTACGTCGAACGTGAATCAAGTGCGTGTGCTGGCCGGTTCCGAATCCGCGCCACGGGTCAGAAGAGGACGTTCGAAAGCCTGCGCTGGTAGTCCCGCGTGGTTTCGGAATCGAGGCCGAGGATGTCGAAGACCGCGAGCACGGCCTTCCGCGCCGCACCTTCGGCGAAGCTTCGATCCAGCCGTATCGACTCGATCAGTTCGTCGAGGGCTGGTTCGTACTGTTCGCGAGCAGCGAGCATGACGCCCAGCCGGTAGCGCGCGCGTGGGTCGCGCGGGCTCGCAGCCACAGCGCCCGCGAGGTCTTCCGCGGCGTGTTTCGCGGCGAAACCGTCGAGGAAGATGCGGTGCTTCATGACCTTCGCCCGGCGGTCGGCGGGCGCACGGTCGAGCAGGGTGGTGGCGCCTTCGGTGTCGCCCCGCGAGAGCAGGATGGTGGCCAGCCCAAGGATGGCATCCACCTGCCCCGACGTCCTGGCGAGGATGGCGCGGTAGCTTGCTTCGGCGGCCGCGACGTTCCCCGCGCGCAGGTAGTCCTCGGCCTCCTCGGTCACGCGGATGGCCGGCCCGGGGAGGATCCGGTCGAAGAAGGCGCGCACCTGTGGCTCGGGGTACGCGCCGGTGAATTCCGCGATGACCTTGCCATCCTTGAAGGCCTTGACCGCGGGGATGCCCTGGATGCGGAAGAGGGCCGAGACCTTCGGGTTCTCATCGGTGTTGAGCTTGGCGAGGACGACCTTGCCCGCGTAGTCCGCGGCGACCTTTTCGATCACCGGGCCGAGCACGCGACAGGGCCCGCACCACGGCGCCCAGAAGTCGACAACAACGGGCAGGTCCTTCGAACGCTCCTGAACTTCGATGGCAAAGTTGCCATCGGTGACTTCGATCGGGGCTGCGACGGGCATTTGGGGCTCCAGGGTGGCGTTTGTCTCTCGATCGTAGCGAACGTGGGCGGTCAGCGCAGCATCTTCCAGCGGCGGCGGACGCGACCGGCGAGACCCGGGCCAAAGCGTGCGGAAACCAGTCCGAAGGAAGTGGCGGCGACGACAGTGAGTACCCACCAGGCGGGGTTCGACCGGCCATTCGAACGGGCGTCGTCCACGGCAGAGCGGGTGTCCGGCTGGAGGACGAGCGGTGAGCGGATGCTACTCGAAGGGGTTGCGGCGCCGGGCGGCGCGAAAAGGTTTGGTTCGCCGGGGGTGGGCTGCTTCGTGGTGCGCCAGTTCTCGCTCGCGGGTTCGGCGGCCGGATCAAGGACGCCGAGAGTGCGGCCCGCTTCGGGCGCGGACGGCGCCGGGCCGAACACGTTCGTGTTGGTTCCGTACGACATCTCGTCGCCGAGTTCGCCATTCGGCGCCAAAAGGCCCAGGTAGTCACCGTCGTTGCCCAGTCCGTTGCCGATCACTCCGCCGGGCACGCGCACGACCGGCACGGCCGGGGCGAACTGTGCTGACGTGCCCGCAAGGACAACATAGCCGCCGGCCGGAATCTCGAACGATGGCAGCACCTGGCTTGCGGAGCTATCAGCGATCTTCCAACCAACGAGGTTGACAGGCTCGGACGAGATGTTGACGAGTTCGACCCACTCGAACGGTGCGTCGCGGCCACCAGGTTCGGGGTCTGACATGACTTCGGACAATCGGAGCGCTCCCGGACCTCCTTCGGGGAAACTCGCCAGGGGAATCGCTGCGCGCCCCGGGACGGTGGGCGCCGACGGGACGCGGCGCGGGGTCGGGGTCGCGTGAGCCGGCGACGGGGATTCGGCGCCGGGCGTTGGCGAATCGCCCGGGGCAGGTGTGGCTTCCGGCGGCGCGGTGGGTACGAAGCTCGCGTCGTCGAAGCAGGCCGTGGCCGGGCCGTCCGGCTGAAGCGTCAGGCGGAACTTCGCTGAAGCAGCGTCCGGGGGCGCCTGGATCGGACTTGTTGCGAGGCCTGCCCAGCTTGAGGAGGCGGTGAGGTTGCTTTCGGCCGGGTCGAGTTGGCTGCCGGCGCCGTCCGGAGTGGTGTACCAGCTCACGCGAATGGAGGCGAGTCCGGCGCCTTCGACTCGGCCGACGGCGGCTCCGGCATACCACTGGCCCCCTTCGATGGGGACAACCTGGTAGATCCACTTCGTCGACGACGTTTCCGACTGGAGGCAGGCGGCGTACGTCCCCCCGGCGGCCGCGCCATCCGCGAACATCGTCCCGCCGTATTTCTGCCAGTACGCGGGCTGGCCGTCCTGCACGACCTCGAAGTCGCCGTTCGCAAGCATGCCGCCGAAGCCGGACCCTGCTTGTGGCGTGGGAGTCGATGTCGGAAGCGGGTTTGTCGCCTTAGCAGTCGGTGCATTCTTCTGGGTGGGCGTTTTCGTCGCGGTTGGCTCACGCGTAGGCGAGGGAGTGCGGGTTCCCGTTGGCGTCCGCGTCGGTGTTGGGGTCTTCGTAGGAGTGGGAGTGCGGGTATCCGTGCCGCCGCCGGGCGCCGTGGCTTCGACGGAGGTCGTCGCGGTTGGTGTGGGTGTGTCTTCGGGTTCCGGCGTGGGCGTCTGAGTTTCGGTCGGGCTGGGCGTGGGCGACGGTTCGGGGTCGACGATGGAGAGCGAGGCGTTGTCGAGGAGGGCGAAGCCACCGGACACACCATCGACGGTGACCTCGAGCGAGACGAGCTCCGTGCCGGCTGGTGCGATCGCGTTCAAGGAAGTGATGGCGAAGCCGGACCCTGCCGGCATTGCGACGCCATTCGATAGGAGGACAGTCGAGAAGTCCGCGGCGAGGAAGCGGAGATTCACCTGGAGGGTGGTGTTGGAACCGGAGGCTTCGATGCTCGCGAAGACCCCGGCGCCGGGAGCGACATTAACGGGCTGGTGCGTCAGCGTACCCGTGCCTCCGCCCGGGGTGAAGCGGACGGCGTTACCGGGGTTGCCTTCGCCGGCCGCTTTGGTGAGGCCAGCGCCCTCGAGCTTCCAGTTCGAGGGCGCGGCGCCCGGCCACTGCTCGAAGCCGGGATTCAGGAACGGGTCGGCAGCGGCGAGACCGTCACCGCGAGTGAGCGCGGTGGAACTCGCCAGCAAGCCGGCGCCGAGCAAGGCAACGGAGAACGCCAGCCGGGCCGCCGCGTTCCGCGCCATCCGACTGTGCTCAGCGGGCCGTCAGCGGCGCGCCGCCGAGGTGGGAGCCAGCGTCGACGATAAGGATTTCGCCGGTGATGAGGTCGGCGCCTTCGATGAACCAGACCGCGGCCTGTGCCATGTCCTCGGGAGTCCCGGCTTTGCGCAGGGGTGTGGTGCGCTCCTGGTGGGTCTTCGCTGCTTCGTAGGCTTCGTCGCCCATGCCGCCGCGGAGCCAGCGGCCCTGGATGAACCCGGGGCAGATGGTGTTCACCCGGATTTCGGGGCCGAGGGCGCGAGCGAGCGAGAGGGTCATCGTGTTGAGGGCGCCTTTGGAGGCGGTGTACGCGATCGAACTTCCGACGCCCATAACGCCAGCGATCGATGAGACGTTGACCACCGAACCTTTGCCCTGCTGTTTCATCTGTGCCGCCACGGCGCGGGTCATCTGGTAGGGGCCGATGACGTTGACGGCGTAGATGCGCTGGAAATCGTCGGCGGTGAGTCCTTCGAGGTTGGCGTGGTTCACGAAGTGGGTCGTGCCGGCGTTGTTGATCAGGCCGTCGATGCGGCCCCACCTGTCGATGGCGGCCTGCGCCATCCGGCGGCAGTCAGCGTCCTTCGAAACGTCAGCCTGGCAGAGCAGGGTTTCGACGCCAAAGGCTTCGCAGGCGGACTGGGTTTCGCGAGCTTCGGCCTCGCTCTTTGTGTAGTTGATGACGACGTTGCAACCCTTGCTTGCGAGCATTTTCGCGGCAGCCGCACCGACGCCAGTTGCCGAACCGGTGACGATCACCGCGGCGCCCTTCAGTTCCATTGGTCAGACTCCTTCCACAGTGGGCGGGATTCTAGAGGAGCGGCAGGCGGCACTCCACCCGCTCGACCCGATCCGGTTCGTGCTTCCATGAGGCCCGCGGATGCCGCACCCTCTTCATGTGGCAGAGGAACGGCTCCAGAAGATCATTTCGAACGCGGGCGTGGCTTCGCGGCGGGTTGCCGAGGAGATGATCCTCGCCGGACGGGTGGCGGTGAACGGGGTGGTGCAGCCGACGCTGGGAGCGCGCGCCGACTCCGAGGTAGACGAGATCACGATCGACGGGGTGCCCGTGGTGAAGGGGCGCTACCGCTACTTCGCACTCAACAAGCCGCCTGGCTTCGTGACCACGGCGCGAGACGATGAGGGGCGGGACACCGTCATCGACCTCGTGCCGATTGGCGGGCTTGCGCTGCACCCGGTGGGGCGGCTGGACATGGATAGCGAGGGACTGGTGATCCTAACGAACGATGGGCACCTCACGGATTTGCTGACCCATCCGCGGTACCAGGTAGAGAAGGAATACCTCGCCGGGCTGGACTCGATGCCGCCGCGGAAGGACCTGGAGCGGTTGGTGCGCGGAATCGAGGACGCAGGCGAGCGGCTCCGGGCGGCGTCGGTCAGCCCGGCTGCGCCGGCGGCGGACGCGGCTGACAGCGGCGCGAACGCGTGGCTCGTCATCGCTCTGCGTGAGGGGAAGAACCGCGAGATCCGGCGGATGATGGCTGCGCTCGGGCGGCGCGTAGTGGTGCTGCGGCGCGCGCGCATCGGGCCCCTGGCGCTCGGTTCGCTGGGGTCCGGAGCTTTCCGTGAGATCACGGACGACGAGGTCGACGCGCTGTACACGGCGGCCGGGGGCAAACGCGAGGGTATCGACACGTGACGCGGCGAAGTTCGCGGGCAACGGATGGCATCTCTAAGATCCGCGCTGTGCCGCGAACCCAACCTGCCTGCATCGCCATCGACGGCCCGGCTGCTTCCGGTAAGTCGAGCGTAAGCCGTGCACTGGCGGAACGTTGCGGCTACCGATTTCTCGACACAGGGCTGATGTACCGGGCGTTCGCCCTGGCGGCGATTCGCGCGGGTGTGGAGCCGACGGAGGAGGCGTGCTCTCGGTTCATCGCGAGGCTCGAGCTTCGCGTCGGTTCTGAACGCGAGGCGCGCATCTATCTCGGCGAGGAGGATGTGACCGCGCTGCTGCACGATGCCGGGATAGAACGGCACGTGAGCGCGTATGCGAAGTTGGCGCCGGTGCGTGCGAAGCTTCGCGCGCAGCAGAGGGCGTTCGCCGAGCGGGGGAGAACCGTGCTGGCCGGGCGCGACATCGGCGAGGTGGTAGTTCCCGACGCACCGCTGAAGGTCTACCTCGACGCAGATGAGACCGCACGGGCCCGGCGACGCAACTCGGAGCGCGGAATCGTGCAGGACTCGTCCGCGCGGCAGGCACAGGAGGCGCTCTCGCGGCGCGACCGGCTGGATTCGCCGCAGACGTATGTCGCGCCCGACGCGGTTGTTATCGATACAAGCGCGCTGACGCTGGACGAAGTGATTGCGCGCGTCCTGGAGCTTGCGGCATGCGACGGCGACTGAAGTCGATCGGCTGGCAGACGTTCGCGCCCCCGTTCTACTGGGGGTGCACCTACCTGTTACGCGGCCTGCTCCGGGTCGTGGTCCGGTGGGACGTGACGGGACGCGAGAACGTCCCGATGAGCGGCGCGGTGATCGTCGTTTCGAATCACCTGAACAACGCGGACCCGCCAATTCTGGGGGCGGGGATAGCACGGCGGCGGATCCGGTTCATGGCGAAGGTCGAGCTTTTCAAGATGCCGTTCGGAGCGATCATCAAGCTCTGGGACGCGTTTCCGGTGCGACGGTTCGACGCTGATCTTGCGGCGATGCTCAATGCTGAGCGGATTCTGAAACGTGGCGGTGTACTCGGGATGTTCCCGGAGGGGCACCGCAGCCGGACGGGGTACATGGGGCCGGTTCATCCCGGGACAGCGATGATCGCGCTGCGTTCGGGGGCCACCGTGCTGCCGTGCGCGATGACCGGCACCGAGAAGCTTCGAAACCCGCTCGTGCTTCTGCGGCGGCCGCGGTTCAGCGTGAGCATCGGCGAACCTATCCGGCTGGAGCCGGTGCGACGGCCGACGGAGGAGCAGGTGAGCGACCTCACGCGGCGCATCGTCGAAGCCATCCAGGCGCAGTTACCCCCGGCCTACATCGCTCCCTATACTGGGAACGAAGGCGAGGGCGAGTCCGATGGTTCAAGTCATCCGCGCGAGTGAGATGGGGTTCTGCATGGGCGTGAGGCGCGCTGTGCAGATCATGCAGGGCGAAGCCAGCCCTGAGCGGCCGGTGTTCAGCGTCGGCGAAATCGTCCACAACCCGCATGTCGTGAATAGTCTTGAGCAGAACGGCGTTGTCCAACTTCCCGGCCCGGACGAAATCGATGGCGACGTTGGCGCAGCGACAGCGAGCCGGGTGCACGAAGGCCGCGTCGCCATCACGGCGCACGGCGTTGGCGAACGCGCGATGAAGCAACTGCAATCGAGCGGCCTCGAGATCATCGACACGACATGCCCAATCGTCACGCGGGCGCAGCGGTACGGGCAGAAGTTCGTTCGTGACGGCTGGCACGTCGTGATCTTCGGCGACCCGGGGCACAAGGAAGTCCGCGGCATCATGGGATGGACGCTCGACAAGACCGGCGTTTCGCACGCGACCATCGCACCGAGCCCGGAACTGGCCGACCTTCGCAAACTCGTCGACGAGTTCCCGGGCGGCTTCCCGAACAAGGTCGGGGTGATGGTGCAGACGACGCACAAGATGGAGGACTTCGCGAAGTTCGTCGCGAACCTGATGCTGCTGGGGCGTGACCGGAACTTCGAACTCCACGTTGTGAACACGCTCTGCCACGCGACGACGGGGCAGCAGGAAGCTGCGGCGGCGCTGGCCACAACGGTCGATGTGATGGTGGTGGTGGGTGGCAAGAAAAGCGCCAACACGCGCCACCTTCGCGAGGTGTGCGAAGAGCAGGGCGTGGTCGCTCACCAGATTGAGGGGCCGGATGAACTGCAGGCGGCCTGGTTCGAAGGTGCAACACGCGTGGGGCTGACGGCCGGCGCCTCGACGCCGGACTACTCGATCGACGACGTGGAAGCGCGGATCCACGAGCTCGCAGGCTGAGGTAGCTCCCGCGCCGGCGTTGGACCACCGCAGGCTGCTTCGACCGAGTGCGCCCGCGTAGGGCACACTGGATCGCAATGGAACGTCCTCCCGCACCCGGATTGGTTTCGGCGGTTGTGCCCGGATCGCTGGCAGACGAGGCCGGCATCGAAGCCGGCGACGCAATCGTCTCGGTCGATGGGCGTGTGCCGCGGGACGTGGTGGACTTCCAGTTCTACGCGGCGCGACATGAGGTACAGGTCGCCATCAAGAAGGCGAACGGACTCGACGACCTCGTGCTGTTCGAAAAGGAGATCGACGAGGACCTGGGGATTGAGTTCGAGCGGGCGACCTGGGACGACGTCATCCTCTGCAACAATAACTGCTTCTTCTGCTTCCTGAAGGGCCTTCCGAAGGGCATGCGGAAGACCCTGTACATGAAGGACGACGACTACCGGCTCAGCTTCCTGCACGGCAACTTCGTGACGCTGACGAACCTGCGCGAAGAAGACTGGGCGCGACTCGAAGAGCAGCGGCTCAGCCCCCTCAACGTCTCCGTGCATGCGACGGAGCCGGCACTGCGCCGCCACATGCTTTCGAACAGGACCGCGCCGGATGTCATCGAACAACTGCGGCGGCTGGGAACGCTCGGACTGCACGCGCACACCCAGATCGTGCTCTGCCCGGGGGTGAACGATGGCGAGCACCTCGCGCGTTCGATTCGCGAACTTGGCGAGTTGTACCCTACGGTGCAGACCGTTTCGGTGGTGCCGGTGGGTGCGAGCCCAAAGCTCGAGGAGTGGTCACTGAAGCGGAACGGAATCCCGCTGGTGCGCCCGACACCGGAGTACGCGCGCGAGATCCTCGCCATCCTGGCGCCGTTCCAGAAAGAGTTCCGGCGGCGCTTCGGTGCGACCATCGCGCAGTGCAGTGACGAGTTCTATGTGACGGCGGGGGCGCCGATTCCGGGACGTATCGCCTACGACGGGTTCCCGCAGTACGAGAACGGGATCGGAATGGTGCGCACGATGCTGGAGGATTGGAACCGGGTGAAGCGCCGTGTCCCGGCCGGGTTCGGGCGTGGCACGTCTATGGTGATCGGCACCGCGGCGTTGATTGCGCCGCTGCTGTCGAAGGTAGCCGAAGAGGTATCGAGCGTGACCGGCGCGAACATCCGCGTGCAGGGCGTGAAGAACACGGTCTTCGGCGAGCGCGTGAACGTGAGCGGTCTCATCTGTGGTGCGGATTATGTGGAGCAAATCGATGCCCGGGAAGCCGATCTCGTTGTGTTGCCACGGCCGAGCCTCGACTACTTCGGCGAGAAGTTCCTCGACTCCATGACGGTACCAGATGCCGAGACGAAGTTCGGGCGACCGCTGGGGTTCGCTTCGGTTTGGTCGGAGGTGATGGACATCCTGCGCGATGGACCGACGCGCCCGAACCGGAACGCCGCGACGAACGGGGCGATGTGGTCGGAGCCTGCGTAGCCCGAGTTGGGGTTGCCCGGGCGAATGTTCGGGGGCTCCCTGATCGTAACGGGAGCGGTTGGGGCAGAGACTCGACGGTACAGCCCGAATTGGAGGCGCTTGTATGCCCGCCACTCCCGAACAGCCGGTCTCGCGCGCGCAAAAGCTGCTTGAAGCAATCGACGCACTCCCGCCTCTGCCAGCAGTCGCCCTGCGAGTGATGGAAGTCGCCCAGAACCCGAAGTCCTCGGCATCGGACCTTGCGCTGGTGGTGTCGTCGGACCCGGGACTGAGCGGACGCATCTTGCGGGTGGTGAATTCGGCTGCCTACCGGCGGGCACGAGAGGTCACATCGGTGCAGGAGGCGCTCGTAACACTCGGATTCGTGCAGGCGCGAAACATGGCGATCAGCGGCGCGATTGCCGGCGCCTACGCCCCGGACGCGCTCAACGTGCTGTTCCGGATCGAGGTGTTCTGGCGGCACTCCATCGCGGTGGCGTTCAAGGCGGCCGAGTTCGCGGCGAAGAGCCGGAAGCTGGATGTTCCGAGCGCGTTCACGGCGGGGATTCTGCACAACATGGGGCGGCTGGCGATGTACTACGCCGACCCGGCGGGACTCGACCAGGCGATAGCGGAAGCGATGGCGCGCGGTGTGGCGCTCGAGGCGGTCGAAGCCGAACTGCTTGGCGCGGATCATGCGGAAGTCGGTGGGTTGCTCGCACGCCGCTGGAAGCTCCCGCAGGATATCCAGGAGGCGGTCGCGCGGCACCACACCGCCGAAGCCGGCGAAATAACGCTCGCGGGCATGGTGGCTGCGGCCGACCGGTTCGTTACGGGATATGGGCTCCTGCCGGGTTACGCGGTACCCCCGGCGCCGGGAGAGGAGCCAACGGCGCCGCAGGAGTTCAAGCAACTCTCTGGACAGGTCGATGCGTTGATGGAACTGGTGAAGGGCAGCGGAGTCGGTGTCGCCGCGTGAGGTGTCCCGTGATGCCGGGAGCGATTGATCCGACCTTGATAGCTATTACTCTCGACTATAGCTCAACGCGAAGGTATTCACAGAACTACTAACTCCGTCGTAGTCTACATCTGAGGGCAACGGCCCCCGGAAGTGGACACGCATGGTTATCTCACCCGCGCCGAACAACGTCGCCAGCGTCATCCTCGCCAATGCGCGCGAGGTCTACCACAACCTTTCCGTGCCGGTGCTCTACGAACACGCCGTGAAGCGGAACGAGGGGAAGCTGCTCCAGGGCGGCACGTTCGCGGTCTACAGTGGCGAGCGGACGGGGCGGAGCCCCAAGGATAAGTTCGTCGTTCGCACGCCGGAGATCTCCGAGCACGTGTGGTGGGGCAACCATAATCAGCCGTTGTCAGTCGACACGTTCGAGCGATTGCGCGCGCGGGCTATCCAGTACCTGAACGACCGGGAGATCTACCTCCAGGACTGCGTGGTCGCGCAGGACCCGGATCACCAGCGAACGGTCCGGGTGATCACGGAGCAGGCGTACCACTCGCTGTTCGCGCGGACGATGTTCATCCCGTCGTCGCCGAAGCCCGCCGCTTCGAACCCGGATATCACGATCATCCACTGCCCGTTCCTCGAGCTTGATGGGGAGGCGGACGGGGTGCGCAGCGACGCGGTCGTGGCGCTGAACATGACCGAGGGGATCATCCTGATCGCGGGCTCGGCTTATGCGGGTGAAGTGAAGAAGGCCGTCTTCACGGCAATGAACTACTACCTCCCGCTTGAAGGAGTGCTCTCACTGCACTCGTCGGCGAACGTGGACCCGAAGACTGGCAAATCGGCGCTCTTCTTCGGACTTTCGGGCACCGGGAAGACGACGCTCAGCACCGACCCGGAGCGGCTGCTCATCGGTGACGACGAGCACGCGTGGACGGAGACGGGCATCTTCAACATCGAAGGCGGGTGCTACGCAAAGACGATTCGCCTTTCGAAGGAAGCTGAGCCGGACATCTTCGAGCAGACAACGGAGTTCGGGACGATCCTCGAGAATGTCATCTTCGACGCCGACACGCGCGAGGTTGACCTCGACAACGATTCGGTGACCGAGAACACGCGAGGGAGCTACCCGCTGCTGTCGCTGCGCAACGTGTTCGAGAACCAGGTAGCGCCACATCCGGCGCACGTCATCCTGCTGACCGCGGATGCGTACGGTGTGCTGCCGCCGATCGCGCGGCTGACGACGGAGCAGGCGCTGTACCACTTCCTCAGCGGGTACACGTGCAAGCTGGCGGGCACGGAGGTGGGCGTCACAGACCCGGAGACGACGTTCAGCCCGTGCTATGGCGCGCCGTTCATGGCGCTCAACCCGACCGTCTACGCCGAACTGCTGGAGCAGCGGCTGCACATGACCGGCGCGCAGACCTGGCTCATCAACACGGGGTGGACGGGTGGCAAATTCGGCGTTGGCAAGCGGATCAGCATCCAGGAGACGCGCAAGATGGTGCGCGCGGTGCTGAGCGACGGCCTCGAGAACGTGACCTTCCGCAGGGATGAAACGTTCGGGTTCGAAGTGCCGACGACGGCGCCGGGGGTCGATGAGAAGCTGCTGAATCCGCGTGACTGCTGGGCAGACAAGGCGGACTATGACCGCACGAAGGCGGCGATCGCGGAGAAGTTCACGGCGAACTTCGCGCAGTTCCGGAACCTGGTGAAGCCCGAGGTCGCGCAGGCCGGGCCGTGAGCCATCCCGGCCGCGCGTGAGCGCCTTGGCGCCGCGGGCGATTGCTGATCACGCGCGTCAGCAGATTCGCCTCATCGGTGAACGCTGGGTACAATCGAAGTTGCTGCGATTTCCTCCGGAGGCCTGATTCGTGACTGCGAGGTACCTCAACGAGCTTCGACACCAGGGTGTGGTGGACGAGATCGCGAAAGAGAAATTCCCGTTTCCGGGGCCACTCGGCCCGGACTACGAGACGCTCGTCAACATCCCGAAGCCGCGCATGGTTGTCGGCAAGGACGAGTCACAGGACCTGTACCCCGACATCGTGGTGGTGCGGCGGCCTGGCCAGTGGCTGATGATGATGGCCGAAATCGAAATGCCGGACACGGTGAATGATGAGACGGCAGCCAACCGCTGGAAGCCTATCGGCGAAGTTGGCGATCTGTACGTGTACGTGCCTGCCGGGATGGTCCCGGAAGCGAAGAAGCTGGTGAAAAGGCACGGCGTGCGGGTCAAGGGGATCCGGACGTGGCGATTCCGCCCGGTTTGGGGCCTCGACGTCACCGATGCGTGACAGGACACGAGAGGACTGAGTCCGGCTTGGAGAAAGCAACGAGTTCGCGGCTGAACATCTTCTTCGATGTCGATCACACGCTCGTGTTCATCGACCAGCACACGAATGCGCTTCGGCCCGGCGCGCACGATGCGATGCGCAAGCTGAAGGCCGCGGGTCACGGCGTGTATGTGTGGTCGGCAAGCGGGCTGGCGCATGTCGAGCGCGTGGTGCACATGCACGGACTGACGGAGTGGGTGGACGGGATGTTCGACAAGGACCCGCGCGTCCAGCCGTACCCGGACTTCATCATCGACGACGACTGGTACCTGGTGGAGAAGTACGGCGGCCACTGCGTGAGCCAGTACAAGTCGATTAACCCGGACGACACGGAATTCGAAGACGCGCTGTTCAAGCTGGCGGAACTCGGGCACCTCTGATCCATTCGCCGCGGCGGCCGTAGCATTTGGCGCGTGGCGCGCGTTCTTTTCGTCGAACCGTTCTATGGCGGGAGCCACCGGGCGTTTCTCGATGGGCTGGTGATGCACTCGCGGCACGAGTTCGAACTGCTGACCTTGCCGGAGGGCGAGTGGCGGCGGCGGATGCGGCGCGGCGCACAGGAACTCGCGCCCGTGGCACGGCAGCGCGGCGGCGATTTTGACTGTGTGATCGCGAGCGGAATGCTCGATGTGCCGGCCTTCCTCGCGCTGAGCCGGCCGCGGTTCGACCGGACCCCGGTCGCGGTGTACTTCCACGAGAACCAGATGACTTACCCGCGGCTCAAGGGGACGAAGTTCAACTCGTGGTTCGGGCAGATCAACTACCTGAGCGCGCTGGCGGCCGACAGGGTCGCGTTCAACTCCGAGTTCCACCGGCGGGACTTCCTGGGGGCGCTTCGCCACCTGGAGGCGCAACCGAACAACTGGCTGCTTCCGGAGGGGATTACGCGAGTCGATACGCGCTCGACCGTGCTTCCCGTGGGTGTCGACCTGGCGTGGCTCGATCGGATTGCGGCCGGATCGAGACTGGAGGGACCGCGGGTACTGCTCTGGAACCACCGCTGGGAGTTCGACAAAGCGCCGGAGCTGTTCGTCCGGGCGTTGCGCCACGCGAAGTCGTGCGGCTGGCCCTTCCGGCTCATCATCGCCGGAGAGCCGGGCGATAATCCGAGCGAGGCGATCCGCGAGCTCCCACGGGAGTTCCCCGGCGAGATGCTGCATTTCGGGTACGCGGAGTCGCGCGAGGAGTATGGGAGGCTGCTCCGGCGGGCGGATATCGCGGTGAGCACGACGCGGCACGAGTTCTTCGGCATCGGGATGATCGAGGCGATGGCTGCTGGCTGCGTGCCGCTGGCGCCAAGGCGGTACAACTACCCCTCGCTCGTTCCGCCCGAGTATCACGACGACCTGCTCTGGGACGACGAGGCAGGGCTCATCGTGCGGCTCGAAGCGCTGCTGACAGGGCCTCTACCGCCTCCAGCGCCGTTCGTCGCCGCAGCCCAGCGTTACGCCTGGCCCTCGGTGGTACCGTCGTGGGACCATTTCATCGAGCGGCTTGCATCTCTCGAAAGTGCGACAGATTGACGGTGGGGGAACGACCGCCGGGTGTACTGCGAACGTTCGGACTAGCATGACATCCATGCTTACTGCCGTAGATATCGCAACGAGGTCCCTTGAGTCATACCGCGAAGCCGTCCTGCCGGGTGTGATCGAGTCGATCCGGCGCGACGCGCGGCCACTGGCGGGGGCGCGGGTGCTGCACGTGAACGCGACATCGTACGGCGGCGGCGTCGCAGAGATTCTCGCGTCGATGGTTCCACTGATGCGCGACCTGGGCCTCGCTGCCGACTGGAAGGTCATTTCGGCGACGGACGAGTTCTTCGGCGTAACGAAGGCGATGCACAACGCACTGCAGGGCAAGGCGCACGACTGGACGGAGGCGGAGCGAACGCTGTGGGTCGAGACGAATCGGGAGAACGCCGAGGGCTGGGAGGACTACGACTTCGTCGTCATCCACGACCCACAACCTGCGCCGATCCTCGGACTCGTTCGCGAATCGGGGCGAACGCCGGCGGGGAAGTGGCTCTGGCGCTGCCACATCGACCTGACGGATGCACAGCCCGAGGCATGGGACCTCCTGCGACCGTGGGCGAGCCAGTACGACGGCAGCATCTGGACGATGCGGGAGTACGTGCGAGGCGGCATGCCAGGGGCGAACCTCTTCATCGCGCCGCCGGCGATCGACCCGCTGAGCCCGAAAAACGTGCCGATAGAGGAGGACGCTATCGCCCAGGTGTTCGACCGGTACGTGATCGACCTCGCGCGGCCGATGGTCTGCCAGGTTTCACGGTTCGACCCGTGGAAGGACCCGCTCGGTGTGATCGACGCGTTCCGGATGGCGCGCGAAGAGCACCCCGGTCTGCAACTGGTGCTGGTCGGTTCACTGGCACACGACGACCCGGAGGGCCACGAGTGGCTGCAGAAGGTGTTCGACCATCGCGACCACGACCGCGACATCCACGTGCTGACGAACCTCGATGGTGTCGGCAATCACGAGGTCAACGCATTCCAGGCGGCTGCGAAGGTGGTGATCCAGAAGTCCACCCGCGAGGGTTTCGGGCTGGTGGTCTCCGAGGGGCTGTGGAAGGGGCGCCCGGTGATCGGCGGTAACTGCGGCGGTATCCCGCTGCAGGTGGTCGATGGCGAGACGGGCTACCTGGTCGACAGCGCGGAGGAGTGTGGCAGGAGGCTCAAGGAGTTACTGGCGGACCCGGAGCTCGGCGACCGGATGGGGGCGGCCGGGCGCGAGCTTGTGCGCGAACGCTTTCTTCTCACCCGGTACCTACACGACTATGTGCGCATGTTCCGGACGCTGGCGGGCCTTCGGCCGACGGAGAGTGACTGATGCCGGGTGCGTTGGCGCGGGTCCGTGATGCGCTGCCGTACTTCATCCGGCGGCCGTTCTCGATCATCGTGACCACCATCCGGCTCTACGTGGAGGACGGATGCTCCACGTACGCCGCGGCAATCGCTTACTACGCGCTGTTTTCCATCGTCCCGCTCAGCCTCATCACCCTGTCGATCTTCGGGCTGGTCATCGACCAGGATCGGATCGCGCAGTGGGTGTTCGACCAGATACCCCTGAAAGAGACGCCCGGGGTACGCGACAACGTCAACGAGATTATCGAACGGGCGCGGGCAATCAGCCCGGCGAGTATCGGATTCGGCGTCATCTTCCTGCTCTGGTCATCGAGCGGGATCTTCGGCGCGGTGCGCAAAGGGCTGAACGCGGCGACGCACCTGCGCAAAGGGCGATCCTACTGGCACGGGAAGCTTATCGACTTCGCCCTGGTGCCGACGCTGGGACTGCTCATCGTCATCTCGGTGGGTCTCACGGCGGCGGCACGGCTGTTTCTCGAACGGGTCGATGAGATCGGCCCGCTCAACATCAACACGAAGGAAGCGCTCCGGATCGCGGGGTACATCCTGCCAGCGATGGTGTCGTTCTCGATGTTCCTCCTGCTGTACAAGTACGTGCCCACCATCCGGCCGCCGTGGCAGGAGGCGCTCGGTGGAGCCGTGTTCGCGACAGTCCTGTTCGAGGCGGCGAAAAACCTGATTGCCACCGTCGTCAGTTACGCAAGCTTCTCCCGCGACACGGCGATCTACGCGGGTTTCGGCACGGCGCTGGCGTTCCTGGTGTGGATGTTCGTTAACGCCTCGATCCTGCTGCTCGGCGCGGAATTCGGCAGGGCCATCAGGCGGCAGGACGCGGTCGAGAACGACGCAGCGCCGGAGTTCGCCCCACTGCCGGCGGGGGAGCCGAAGCCGGGCTAATCGACTCCTGAAAACCACGGGTCGCGTCGATTCCTTGCATAGGGACTTTTACAACATGAAAGTAGTAAAAGGTGGCAAAGAGGCGTAGACTGGCGGTGTGCAGGGGACAAAAGACCGCATCCTTGAGTACCTCATCCAGAACCATGAGGTGCGCGTTGAGGAGCTATCCGAAGAACTGGGTATTACGCCCGCGGCGGTGCGGCGTCACCTCGACAACCTGCGCGCCGATGGGCTGGTCGACGCGCGTCCTGTAAGGCAGGCGACGGGCCGCCCGTTCCACTCCTACTTCGCGACAGAAAAGGCCACGCAGGGTGTGCCACCAGCGTACGCCGACCTGCTCGAGCGGATGCTGCGCAGCCTCGGCGAGCGCGACGACGTCATCGCCTCGGTGATGACGAGTGTCGCCGAATCGCTCGCGGAAAAGCACATGCACAAGGTCGCCGGCCTCTCGGCCGAAGAGCTTGCCGCGCAAGTGACGGAGAGTCTGCGGAGCGAGGGCATCCTGGAGAACTGGCGCGCGGAAGCCGACGGGATCCACCTGGTCAATGGCCGCTGCCCGTACCACCGGGCGGCCGAAATCTCGAAACTCCCTTGCGAGGCGGATCGCAAGGCCATCGAACTGCTGCTCGGCCGCGACGTCGAACAGTTGAACCGCATCGTCGACGGAGCGGCGTGCTGCGAGTACCTCGTGCGCGTCCCCACCGGCCCACAAGTCATCGAAGTCCAGTAAGGAGAGCCCTTCACATGCCCAAACTTCTCGAAATTCGCGACCTCCACGCCTCGATCGGCGAAAAAGAGATCCTGAAGGGCCTCTCGCTGACGGTGGATCGCGGCCAGGTGCACGCCATCATGGGGCCGAACGGGTCCGGCAAGAGCACGCTCGCCAACGTCCTCATGGGCAGCCCGAGCTACACGGTCACCGGGGGCGACGTCCTGTTCAACGGGCAGTCGTTGCTCTCGATGGCAGCAGACGAGCGGGCACGGCTCGGCCTCTTCCTCGCCTTCCAGTATCCCGTCGCCATCCCGGGCGTGACGCTGGTGAACTTCATGCGCCAGGCTGTGAACGCACGGCGCGGCGGCGAAGTGCCGATTCGCGAGTTCCGCGAGTCGCTCTTCAAGAAGATGGACCTGCTGAAGGTCGACCAGGACTTCGCGCGGCGGTACGTCAATGACGGCTTCAGCGGTGGTGAGAAGAAGCGCGCCGAGATGCTCCAGATGGCGATGCTCGAACCATCGATGGCGGTGCTCGACGAGACCGACTCCGGCCTCGACATCGATGCGTTGCGCACGGTGGCGGAAGGCGTGAACGCGCTGATGAACCCGGAAATGGGCCTGCTGCTGATCACGCACTACCAGCGCCTGTTGAACTACATCAAGCCACAGTTCGTCCACGTCCTCGTCGAGGGCCGGATCGTGACCTCGGGTGGGCCGGAACTGGCCGAGCAACTCGAAGCCACCGGTTACGACGAATACGAAGCACTCGCCGCGGCCGGGAGGTAGCCATGACCACCGCTCCTGAATCCATCGCCCCTGAACACATCGTCTCGGAGTACAAGTTCGGCTTCTTCGACAAGGAAGAGGCGCTCTTCAAGGCGAACAAGGGCCTGAACGCCGACATCGTCCGGATGATTTCGGACATGAAGGACGAGCCGCAGTGGATGCGCGACTTCCGCCTGCGCTCGCTCGAGAAGTTCTGGACCTTCGAGAAAAACCCCGCGTGGGCGAGCCCGATCATGGACGAAGTCAACTTCGACGACATCCACTACTTCGTGCGCGCGACCGACCGGGACGAGACATCGTGGGACGACGTTCCGGAGTACATCCGCGACACGTTCGACAAGCTGGGCATCCCGGAGGCGGAGAAGAAGTACCTCGCCGGTGTCGGCGCGCAGTACGACTCGGAAGTCGTTTATCACAACATCCGCGAGGACCTTGCGAAGCAGGGCGTCATCTTCCTCGGCACCGACCAGGCGTTGAAGGAGCACGAGGACATCTTCAAGGAGCACTTCGGGACGGTTGTGCCGCCGGGCGACAACCGCTACGCGGCGCTCAATAGCGCGGTCTGGAGCGGCGGTTCGTACATCTACGTGCCGAAGGGCGTGAAGGTGGAGATCCCGCTGCAGGCCTACTTCCGCATCAACACCCAGAACATGGGCCAGTTTGAGCGGACGCTGATCATTGCCGACGAGGGCAGCCAGGTTCACTACGTCGAAGGCTGCACCGCGCCGATCTACTCGAGCGACTCGCTGCACAGCGCCGTCGTCGAAATCATCGTGAAGAAGGGCGCGCGGGTTCGCTACACGACGATCCAAAACTGGTCGAACAACGTGTTCAACCTGGTGACGAAGCGGGCCGTCGCTTATGAGAACGCGGTGATGGAGTGGGTCGACGGGAACCTTGGTTCGAAGCTGACCACGAAGTTTCCGAGCGTGTACCTGATGGAGCCGGGCGCCCACGCCGAGATTCTCTCGCTGGCGTTCGCCGGCGCGGGGCAGCACCAGGACGCAGGCGGCAAGGTGGTCCACGTCGCGTCGAACACGACGTCGACCATCATCTCGAAGTCGCTCAGCAAGGATGGCGGTCGGTCGACGTATCGCGGGTTGCTCAAGGTGTACGACGGCTGCGAGAACGTGAAGTCGAACGTCCGCTGTGACGCGCTGCTCCTGGACGAGACGTCCCGCTCGGACACGTATCCGACGATGGAGATCGATTCACCGGACGTGAGCATCCAGCACGAGGCGTACGTCTCGAAGCTCGGCGAGGACCAGCTCTTCTACCTGATGAGCCGCGGCATGAGCGAAGAAGCGGCCGCCAAGATGATCGTCAACGGGTTCGTCGAGCCCATCGTGAAAGAGCTTCCGATGGAGTACGCGGTCGAACTGAACCGGCTCGTCGAGCTGCAGATGGACGGCGCGGTCGGCTAAGCCGGGAAGCGTGGTCTGCAATCGAGGTAACGAGCCGCAATGAGAGGTGAACGATGACTCTGGTAGCAGAGCGATTGGATTTCAGTGCAACAAGCCAGGCCGCCGGCGCCGGTGACCCGCCGCGCCTGGCCGACCTGCGGGCGAAGGCAGCGGCGTTCGCGGGCCAGTTCGAATGGCCGGATTCGCACGAGCAGCGGCCGTGGAAGTATTACGACGCGGCAACCATCGCGATCACGCCGGACACTCCGCTTGCGACCGCGAGCGTGCTGTTCGCGGGGGCGAGCGTTGCCAGCAAGCTGGCGGCGGCGAACCTGCCGGAGAGCCTCGGCGCGGTGGTGCGGCCGGACACCGACCGGGTGACAGCGCTGCACTACGCGTACCTCGGCGAAACGGCGGTCGTGAACGTCCCGGCCAACACGGAGCTCACCGAACCGGTGCGGTTAAGCTGGACCATCAGTGGAGCAGGCTTCGTGGCGCCCCACACCTCGATCGTGACGGGTGCGAACACACATGTGACGGTCATCGAGGAGTTCACTTCGGGCGACGAAGACGTCGTCGTGCTCCCGGCGGCGGAGATTCTTCCCGGACCGGGGTCCGAGGTGCACCACTATGTCGTGCACCGCTGGGGGCCGAACACGCGTGTGTTCCTGAACCAGCGGTTCCTTGGGGCGGCACGTGACGGCGCGTTCCGGAGCCTGCAGATGGTGCTCAGTGGCGCGGTGGTGAAGGGGCACCTGGAGGCGACGATGCAGGAGCGAGGGACTTCGAGCGAACTGCTCGGGGTTACCTACGGCACGGGTGCGACGTACTCCGACTTCTTCACCCTGCAGGATCATGTCGGGCCTTCGACCCGGAGCGACCTGAAGTACAAGACGGCACTGAAAGACCAGTCGCGGGCGGTGTACTACGGGCTCACTCGGGTGGGCCTCGGGGCGCACAATGCCGACGCGAACCAGGAGAACCGCAACCTCCTGCTGAGCAAATCGGCACGGGCGGATAGCGACCCGGTGCTCGAGATCCTGACGAGCGACATCATCCGGGCATCCCACGGAGCGACCGCGGGACCAGTCGACCAGGAGCAGTTGTTCTACCTCCAGGCGCGCGGCATTCCGCGGCCCGAGGCGCAGGCGCTGCTCGTCACCGCCTTCCTCGAGGATGTACTGGCGCGCATCCCCGAGGAGGACGTGCGCACTGAACTCATCGCGACGCTCGAGGAGAAGCTGGAAGCATGACCTGGGTACGAGTGGCCCACAGTTCGGAGCTTGCGCCGGGGAACGCGTGCGTTGTCCTGGCGCATGGGCGGCGAATCGCGCTCTGCAACACGGGCGAGGGATTCCACGCGATCGATGACCTCTGCACGCACGACGGCGGGCCACTCGGACAGGGCAAGCTGGACGGATTCGCCATCGAGTGCCCCCGGCACGGCGCGCGGTTCGATGTGCGCACGGGAAAGGTGCTGGCGCTCCCGGCGGTGCGGCCGATTCGCTCGTACCCAACTCGCGTTCACGACGGCCAAGTTGAGGTCGACGTCTGAACGTCTTTGACAAAACTCACTGTCCGTCATGGGCAGTGGGCCGGATTCTTGGCCCAAAGGGGGCCCACTGATGCTCGACGTAGCTCGGATTCGAACCGACTTCCCGATCCTTCAGCAAGAGGTGAACGGGCATCCGCTCGTATACCTGGATAACGCGGCGACCACGCAGAAGCCCCGCCAGGTCATCGATGCGCTGGTTCGCTACTACAAGACGAACAACGCGAATATCCATCGCGGGATTCACACGCTCGCCCAGCGCGCCACCGAAGAGTACGAAGGCACGCGGAAGAAGGTGGCACGGTTCATCGGCGCATCGAACCCGGCGGACATCGTGTTCACGCGCAATGCGACCGAAGCGATCAATCTCGTGGCGCACGCGTGGGGTGACCAGATCATCGCTGAAGGCGACGAAATCGTCATCAGCATCATGGAGCACCACTCGAACATCGTGCCCTGGCAGTTGCTGGCGCAGCGCAAAGGCGCTCGTCTGCGGTTCGCGGGGTTGACGGCGGATGGCCGGCTCGACATGGACTCGCTCCGCGGGGCAATCGGGCCGAAGACGAAGCTCGTCAGCTTCGTCCATATGTCGAATGTCCTGGGCACGATTAACCCGGTCGGGGAGATTGCCGATTTGGCGCATGCGGCCGGCGCACTGTTCCTGCTCGACGGGGCGCAGAGCGTGCCACACCTGCCGTTCGATGTAGCAGCGACGGGCGCGGACTTCGTCGCGTTCTCGTCGCATAAGATGCTCGGGCCGACCGGCGTCGGGGTGCTGTGGGCGCGCGAGGGCCTGCTCGAGGGGATGCTGCCGTTCCTCGGTGGTGGCGACATGATCGCGACGGTGCGCGAAGAAGGCTCGACCTGGGCCGACGTGCCCCACAAGTTCGAAGCGGGGACGCCGAACATCGCCGACGTGATCGCGTTCGGCGCCGCTATCGACTACCTGGAAGCGCTCACGATGCCGCTGGTTCGCCAGCACGAAGTCGACATCACAACGTTGGCGATGGACCGCCTCGAAGCAATTCCGGGTCTTCACATCCACGGCCCACGCGACCCACAGGAGCGAGGCGGCGTGGTCAGCTTCGAAATTGACGGCGTCCATCCGCACGACATGGCGACGATCGCGGACTCGCACGGCGTAGCGATTCGCGCCGGACACCACTGCGCGCAGTTGCTGATGCGCCACCTCGGCGTGCCAGCGACCAGCCGTGCCAGCTTCGCGATTTACAACGAACCGGGGGAAATCGACGCGCTGGTCGAGGCTATTGAGCACGCAAAGCAGGTGTTCGCGTGACCGCAGACCCGTTCGACGACCTCTACCGGGACCTGATCCTGGACCACTACAAGAAGCCCCGGAACCACGGGCCCATCCCCTCGGCGCCGATCCACGTCGAAGGGGTGAATCCGGTGTGCGGGGACGAGATTCATATCGACCTCGACATCGATGGCGGCGTGATCCAGGACATCGGGTTCTGGGGGGCGGGCTGTTCCATCAGCCAGTCGAGCGCATCGATGATGACGGACCGGATCAAGGGCCGCCCCGCGGATGAAGCCCGGCGGGTAATGGGGCAGGTTCGCGCGATGCTGATCGATGGGGCGCTGCCCGACCGCGAACTCGGCGACCTCGAGGCACTCGAAGGTGTCGCGAAACTGCCCGTTCGCGTGAAGTGCGCGCTCCTGTCCTGGAATGTACTCGAACAAGGCCTGCAAGAGGCCGCCACCACAGCCTGAGGAGGGCACGCCATGACCGAAGCAACGACCACGACCGCACCAACCCACGAAGAGCTGATGGCAAAGCTCTGGGAAGTGAACGACCCGGAAATCAACCTCAGCATCGTCGACCTCGGGCTGGTCTACGACGTCCAGTACGACAACGGCGACGTGCTCGTGACGATGACGCTGACGAGCCCGGGCTGCCCGCTCGGGCCGGTCATCCGCGGAGAGGCTTATGCAAAGCTCCGCGAACTGCCGAGCGTGAAGGATGTCGACGTCCAGATCGTCTGGAACCCGCCGTGGGACCCGCGCACGATGGCGAGCGAAGACGTGCGCATGCAACTCGGAATCTGGTAGGAACCGGCCACAACGGTTGGTCAGAACGGCAGGAACGGGAGCGCAATCCTGCCGACAATCATGGCCGCCGATAGCCAATCGGGCGTGGCCCCCTCTGTCGCGTGCTCGTCGACCAGGCTGGCGGCGAGCCCTTGCGGAGGCGATAGCTTGTAGACGGCGGCGATCTCGCCCGTGTCGAACCACACTCCGGCGCACGGTGCGCACTGGTCGAGGGTCACGCCTTCGCGTTCGACTCGCTCCATGGGCTTTCCACAGGCCGGGCAGTCGAAGAGCGGGAGTGGCTGCCCGCACTTTGCGCAGACCCCGTCGGGCTTCAGGTGGCCGAAGCAGGCACGGCAGCGGCGGGGCCCACGAGTTGCCGTCAGCGCCGGGTGTTCTTCCGAAGGGCCGGCAACACCCGCCGAGAGGGAGTCTCCGGCGCCCCAGAAGCCGTAGCAGGTGTTGCAGTAGCGCAGATCGGTGGTGGTTCGCGCTTCGTAGCGTTCGAAGCGGACGAGTGGCGGGTGGCTGGCGCAGTATGGGCAACGGAGTGACGCGGCAGTTGGCGAAGCTGGCGCCTGGGCGTTCGCACGAAGTTCGGCGAGAACTGTGCCGGCGTCGCGCTCCCAGTTGCCAGCGGCCGCACGGGCGCGGGCAGCGGCTATCCATTCATCATCGGAGATGGTCACGAAGTAATCTTCGGCCGCGGAGACTCGCCGGGGCAGCCCGCACGCTTCCAGGCGCCTCACGATGCAGCGTTCAGACGAGGGCCGGGCACTGGCCGGGTGGGGGCCGATCTGTAGACTGGAATGGAGATGACGTGCGAAGACGAAACGGCTGAATTGTTGCGTCGCGCGGGTCACAAGATGACACCCCAGCGGCTGCTTATCGTGCGGGCGCTGCGGCATGCAGGCGGCCACATTAACGCTGCTCAGATCGCCGACCAGGTGCGCGACAACTATCCGTTCGTCGACGTGAGCACGGTCTACCGGACGCTCGACATCCTCAAGCGGATGCGACTGGCCACTTCGACCGACATGGGCGGCGGCGACGTGGTGTGGGAGTGGGCGCCCGAAGAGCCTCATCACCACCTTGTTTGCTCGGCGTGCGGCCACGTCGTCGAAATCGAACACCGCTACCTCGAGGGGCTCGAAGGCGACGTGCGGCGGGACTTCGGGTTCGCGCCGGATATGCACCACTTCGCGATTTTTGGACTCTGCCACGAATGCCAGCTTGCGGAGGGCGCGGATGCCGACGCTTCGTGACCTGGTCGATGCGCTGACCGGCGCGGTTGGCGAGCCGAACGTGCTCTGGCGCAAGGAAGACCTCGCGGTGTACGAGTTCGACGGAACGATCGAAAAGTCGATGCCGCACGCGGTCGCGCTCCCGGCCAACGCCGAGGAGACCGCCGCTGTGGTGCGCGTGTGCAACCGTTTCAACCTGCCGATCACGCCGCGTGGGGCCGGCACGGGCCTCAGCGGTGGCAGTGTCCCCGCCCAGCGCGGTGTCGTTGTCTCGACAAGCCGGATGCGACAGATCGTCGAGATAGACCCGGCCAACCGGATCGCAGTCGTTGAGCCGGGCGTGCCAAACCTCGACCTTTCGAAAGCAGCCGCGCCGTTCGGGCTTTTCTACGCGCCGGACCCGAGTTCGCAGCAGGCTTGCACCATCGGCGGAAACGTCGCCGAGAACGCAGGCGGTCCGCACTGTCTCGCGCTCGGGGTCACGCAGAACCACGTTCTCGGCATCGAGGTGGTGACCGCCGCCGGTGACATCACCTGGCTGGGCGGCCGCGTGCCCGACGCATTCGGTCTCGATCTGCGCGGAACGTTCATCGGGAGCGAGGGGACGCTCGGCATCGCGACGAAGGTGGTGGTGCGGCTGGTTCCTTTGCCGGCGAGCGTGATCACGCTGCTTGCGGTCTTCGATTCGGTGAACGAGGCCAGCGAGACGGTCTCCGCGATCATTTCCGCGGGGATGATCCCCGCGGCGATGGAGATGATGGACCAACTCTGTCTGCAGGCAGCTGAGGCCGGGCTCCAGTGCGGTTATCCGCCGGATGCGGGCGCCGTGTTACTCGTCGAACTGGATGGTCTGCCCGACGTCATCGACCGACAGGCGGCGCGCGTACGCGCGGAGTGCCTGGAGCGTGGGGCGAAGGAGGTTCGCGTGGCTTCGAGTCAGAAGGAGCGCGAACTCTTATGGAAAGGCCGCAAAGGTGCGATCCCATCGCTCGGGCGGCTGGCGCCGAACTACTACATCCTCGATGGCGTTGTGCCGAGGTCGAAGCTCGTGGAGGTAATGGACGTCGTCGCGGAGGTTTCGGCGCGGTACGGCATCCCTATCGCGAACGTGTTCCATGCGGGCGACGGCAACCTCCATCCGCTCGTGCTGTTCGATGAGCGCAGCCCGGGGGCGACCGAGCGGGTGCTGCAAGCGGGTTCGGAAATCATGAAGGCATGCGTCGACGCCGGTGGAGCGCTTAGCGGCGAACACGGCATTGGCGCGGAGAAGCGGATGTTCATGCCCTGGCTCTACAACGAGACCGACGTGGAGAACATGGAGCGGTTGCGCACGGTGTTCGGCAACAACGGCGCGTTCAACCCCTGCAAACTCCTGCCCACCGGCACGGGCTGTGGCGAGATGGCTCACCAGGCCGCCGCAATTGCGGCGGCCGGTCCCGATGCGTATGTCTGACGCCACGGCGAAGACGCGAAAGGTCGCCGGGCGAACTCCCGAGGATGTCCTTCGGCCGGGGACACTCGACGAGCTGCGGCAGTTGGTGCGCCAGGGCGACGGGCGAACGCTCGTGCTGGCTGGCTCGGGAACGCAGATCGAGCTCGGCACGCCGCCCGGGGGGCGGTTCGCGGTGGTCGAGCTGCGTGACGCACTTTCGGGCGAGATGGAGTACGCGCCGGAGGATCTGACGGCGGTCGTTCCCGCGGGACTCACGCTCGGCGACGTGAATGACGTTCTCATGCGGAGCGGCCAACACCTACCCATCGACCCGCCACACGCGCCGGGAGCGACGCTGGGTGGCACGCTCGCAGCCGGCGTGGGCGGGCCACTTCGCAGCCGGTATGGCCTGCCGCGCGACCTTGTGCTCGGGATGACGGTCCTGCGCGCCGATGGGGAGTTCGTGCACGCCGGCGGCCGCGTGGTGAAGAACGTCACGGGGTATGACCTGATGCGCGCGTGGACAGGTTCGCTCGGCACGCTTGGAATCATCACGTCGGTGGCGGTGCGCGTGTTGCCGCTGCCCGAAACGACCGACCTCGAGTGCGACGTTTCCGGGTTCGAATCCGGGCTGGCCCTCGCAGACCGGTTCATCTCAGGCGACATCCGGCCGGAGTACCTCGACATCTGCGAGACGGACGGCCGCTGCCGGCTCTGCGTGCGGGTTGCTAACGGCACGCTCCCGGCGGTTTCAACACTCGCGCCCGGGCAGGCGTTTCTCCCGGCACGGCCGGGCGCGTATGAGTTTCTCCGCGACGCCGGCTTCGCGGACGGCGATGCGCTGTCGCTTCGCATCGCGGTGCTGCCGTCGGCTATGGTGGACTGTGTGGCACAGTTGCGGGCGCTTTCACCGGCGACGGTCATCGCACGACCCGCGGGGTCGTTCGTGCGAGCAGCCTGGCGAGCAGGCGCGGTTCCAAGCGCCCGCGAACTCGGTGGGCTGCTGACCAATCTTCGGCGGGAGGCAGCCAGCTATGGGGGATCGGTGGTGGTCGAACGGCTGCCGGACGGGATGCGCGGCAGTGTCGATGTGTGGGGCGAACCACCGGGTTCGTTCGCGCTAATGCAGCGCATGAAAGCGGTGTACGACCCGGACGGCCGCTTCAATCGCGGGAGGTTCGTTGGTGGCATCTGACCGGCCGCTCTGGCCACTACTCGCGGAAGCGCCGGCGGAAGACGACTTGAGCCGCTGCGTCCACTGCGGTCTCTGCCTCAGTGCGTGCCCGACATACCTCGTCACTGGCCTCGAGGTTGAATCGCCGCGCGGGCGTATTCACATGGCGAAACTCATCGCGGAAGGCCGGAGCGAACTCACTCCGTCGATCCAGGGGCACTGGGAGTTGTGCCTGCAGTGCCGCGCCTGCGAGGCGGTCTGCCCGAGCGGTGTGCCGTACGGGCGCATCCAGGAGCATGCGCGCGCGCAACTTGATCATGCTGCCCCGAGGGGGCGTGGCCAGCGGCGCATCCGCAAGTTCGTGCTTCGAAACGTGGTGGCGCGACCACGAGTCGTGGCCGCGGCCGTGGCGCCCGCACGCTGGTACGCGAACTCGTTCGCACGCAGACTGCTTCGCAGGAGCGGGCTACTGCGCGGGCGGCTTTGCGCGATGGAGGCGCAGATCCCGGCGAGGGTCGGCCAACCCTACCGCCCCGGTGATTCCGCGGCGCACCAGGGCGAAGCCGCCGGTGTGCTGTTCACCGGCTGTGTCATGGGCGAACTGTTCGGGAACGTGCATCGTGCGACCGAGCGGGTATACGCGCGGGCGGGCATCCCGCTGGACGCGACACCGGGGCAGGGGTGCTGCGGGGCACTCCAGGCTCATGACGGCGACCTCGAGTTCGCCCGGAAACTGGCTCGACGGAACATCGCGGCGCTGGAATCGACGACCGGCCCGATCGTGGTGAACTCGGCGGGTTGCGGCGCAGCGATGAAGGAGTATGGCGACCTGCTGGCCCACGACGAGCAGTGGGCCGAGCGGGCGGCTGCATTCGGCGCCCGCGTGAAGGATTCTTCGGAGTTGCTGGACGGATTCGCCGGTGGGAATCTGAACGCAACAGTGGCGTACCAGGACGCCTGCCACCTCGCGCACGCGCAGCGCATCCGCGAGCAGCCACGTACGTTGCTGGGGAAGCTCGAGGGGTGCTCGCTGGTGGAAACGCCGGGCGCGGACGTGTGCTGCGGCGCCGCGGGGATTTACTCGCTCGTGCAGCCGGAGATGTCGGCTGAATTGCGGAGACGGAAGGCGGAGCAGTTCGCTCACGCGAATCCGGACATCGTGGTCACCGCCAACCCGGGGTGTCACATGCAGTATGAGGCGGCCGTGCGCGAGGCAGGGGTGGACGCGCGCGTCATGCACCTGATGGAGGCGCTCGACGCCGCCGCCGGTGACGACGTTCCGGCTAGCGGCCGCGAAGGCGAGGGTCGAGTTCGTCGCGGATGGCGTCGCCTGCGAGGTTGAATCCGAGGACCGCGAGGGTGATGGCTGTACCGGAGATCACCGACTCCCATGGGTGAAGGTCGAGGGCGACGCGGCCGGCGTTCACCATCTTGCCCCAGGTTGTCTTGTCGGCCGGGCCGAGGCCGAGGAAGGAGAGCGACGCCTCGGCGAGGATGTACGCGCCAATACTGATCGAGAAAACGACCAGGATGGGCGCCATGATGTTCGGCAAGACGTGCTGGAGCATGATGCGGATGTCGGTGGCGCCGTAGGAGCGGGCTGCTTCGACGAAGGCGGACTGCGACACCCCCAGCACCGATGATCGGACGATGCGCACCGAGGTCGCGAAGCCGAGAAAGCCGAGCGCGAGGATCATCAGCGTGAGGCTCGGCTTGTCCATGATGGAAACAATCAGCATGAGGAGGACGAGGCCGGGGAACGCCTGAATCGCATCGACGAAGCGCTGGAGCACGAGGTCGACCTTGCCGCCGAGGTACCCGGACACCAGCCCGACAATGCTCCCGGAGATGACGGCGATCAGGCTTGCGCCCACACCGATAAGCACGGCCAACCGCGCACCAACGACGATACGTGCGTAGATGTCGCGACCGAACTGGTCGGTGCCCAGCCAGTGGTCGGCGCTAAGGGGACTCTCCCAGCGGTCGAGGATGAATGGTGAGCCGAGCCCGGGGTTGGCGGCGATATCGAGCGGGTTCGCCGTTGGGTTGAAGTTGGGGTTCGCTGTCTGGAACGTCTGCGCGTCGTCGTAGCGCTTGATGAACGGCGAGAAGAGGGCGACAAAGAGGATGAGGAGCACCATCGCGACGCCGAATGCGCCAAGCTTGTTACGGCGCGCGAGCGACCCGGCGCGGCGCATGGTGGAGCCGAAGCTCCGTCGTCGTCGGAAGTCGCTGTAGCCGGCGCCCGGGAGAATTGCAGGCTGGTCGGTCAAAGGGAACGGCCTCCGTAGGCTAGTTGTAGCGAATGCGCGGGTCGATCCACGCGTAGGTGAGGTCGACGACGAGGTTCATCGTCACGATGATGCAGGCGATGATGAGGACGGTGCCCTGGAACGGCGGGAAGTCACGCGCGTTGAGCCGGGAGAAGAGGAAGCGCCCGACACCATCGATGTTGAACATGGTCTCGAGGATGATCTGGCCGCCCACGATGCCACTGATGGTGAAGCCCATAATGGTGAGGACGGGGAGCATCGCGTTCTTGAGGGCGTGGCGCACCCAGACCTTCGAATCGACCAGGCCCTTCGAGCGGGCGGTGCGGATGTAGTCCTGGCGCATGACCTCGAGCATCTGAGAGCGGAGGATGCGCATGATGCCGGCTCCACCAGCGATGCCACCTGCGATGGCCGGGATGACATAGAGCTTGGCCGCCGCTTCTGGCTCGTTCCAGAGGTGGGGGTGCCCGACGACGTCGATCTTGAAGAGCGAGAGCTTCACTACCAGGAGCGATAGGAGCAGCGCGACGAAGAACACCGGCATCGCGACGCCGAGAACGGCGACAGCGCGGAGGACGACGTCAATCCAGGTGTTCTGTTTCGCTGCGCTGATAACCCCGATCGGGATGCTGAGGCCGAACGTGACGAGGACGATGATGCTCCCGAGTTCGAGGGTCGTGGGGACGCGCTGCTTCAGTTCGGACCAGGTGCTCCGCTGTGTCTCCATCGAGGTGCCGAGGTCGCCACGGGCCAGTTCGCCCATGAAATCGACGTACTGCTGATGAAGCGGCTTGTCGAGGCCGAGTTCGCGCCGCGCCGAGCGGATGGCCTCCGTCTGGTCTTCGCCGGTGAAGGTGGAGGCCACGCGCATCTGTGCGAAGTCGCTGGGAAGCGCGTGAGTCCCGATGAATACGAGCGTGGCCACAAACCAGAGGACGAGCAGATTGAGCAACAGCCGTCGAATGATGTAGTTGGTCAATCTGCTCTCCGTTCCCCTGAGTCTGCGCTTGCGCGGCTTAGAGCTTGCGGCCCTTGATGGCGTCGGTGTACGACGGGTCGGAAGGGTTGAAGCTCATGTTCTTGGCGACGAGGTGGCCGGCGAAGAGGTTGTAGCCAGCGGCCGGCTTGCCACCCGAAGCCTTCACCTTCGCGTTGGAGTTGACGTAGTTCCAGCTCGCGCTGCGGCTGATGTAGTTGTAGAGAATGATGGCGCCGTACATGGCGTTATCGAGCAGGATATCCTCGGCCTTCAAGACGAGTTCGCGGGCCTTGGGCACGTCGGCGGTGACGCGCGCTGTGTCCAACAGCTGGTCGAGATCCGGGTTGTTGACGCGGCTCCAGTTCTGGCTGCCCTTCGAATGGAACGATGTGTAGAGGTCGGTGCGAGGGTCCGGCGAGTTCACCGAGTTCGTCCAGGCCATCCAGTTCGGGTACTCGCCCTTCGCGAGGTTCGGGATGATGTCCTCGTTGTAGGTGCACTTGGTGGAGGTGAACTGCGAAACGCCGAGCGAATCGTTGAACATCTTCTTGAGCACCTGGTTGGTGTCCGGCCAGGGCCCGAGCCAGGTATCGGGGACGCGAATGTCGACTTCGCCGAGCGCGGGCCCGCCACCGGCTGCCCAGAGGTCGCGCGCTTCCTTGATTTCGACCGCGCGGTCAACGCGATAGCCGGGGCGCTTGATGAGGTCGTCGGGCTTGACGGCGTAGCCTTCCTGGAGCCACGTGACGGGGCCGCTAACCTGGCCGAGACCCTGGTGGAACGCCTGGATCATCTGGCGACGGTCGATGGCCATATTCATGGCCTTCACCAGGCGCGGGTCCTTGAACTGCTTGTGCACGTTGAGGTGGAGCAGCACGGTATTGGCGACGCCCGTGAGCGTTTCGGTCATGTTCGCCTTGTTGGCGTCGAGGACGGCCTTCGTGACCGACGGGTCGGGCGAGCTCCACGCGTCGACGAGTTTCTGTTCGAAGGCCAGGCGGTAGGCATTCGGGTCGCCGAACAGCCCCCACGGGTTGACCATGCCATCGAAGTGAGGCTGGCCCTTGCGGAAATGGTTCGGGTTCTTCTGGATGATGATGTCCTGGCCGGTGCGCCACTGCTTCAGTGTGAAGGCGTTCGTCCCGGGCATCGCCTCTTCGGTCAGGGTGCCGGCGGCGCCTTCGAACTTCTCGGTCGCTTCGCGGTTCGGCACGTTCGCGAAGAACGCGCTGAGGCGCGAGAGGAACGAGCCGTTCGGCGCTGGCAGCGTGACCTTGAGGGTGTACTCGTCGGGCGTCTCAACCTTCACGCCGGCCCAGTCGGACTTGAAGCGGAAGGTTGGCGTCGAGCCATCGAGGAGCTTGCCCTCCTGCTGGCGTTCGATATGCCACTTGAGGTCCGCGGCGGTGAACTGGCGGCCCTTGGTGAGGGGCGTGTCCTGCCACTTCACGTCTTTGCGGACGGAGAAGGTGAAGGTCTGCGAGTCGGGGGTTTCCCACTTCTCGGCAAGGTCGCCTTCGAGGTCTCCGGCGTCGGGGTTCGAGAAGCGCACGATCTTGTTGAGGACATAGCTGGAAAGCCAGCCCACTTCGTCGCGGGTGCCGCGGTGCGGATCGACGGAATCGAACTGCGTTCCGCCGAGCCACACACCTCGGTAGATTCCGCCGTCGACAACCGCTGGAGCGGTTGGGCTGGCGCCGGTAGCGGTGGTGGCGGTGGTTCCGGCGGCGGTTGTCGGCGCTGCTGTGTCATCGTCATCATCGCCGCAACCAACGAGGCTGAGACTGGCCGCGCCTACGCCGGCAGCGGTGACACCCCCAACAAAGCGGCGGCGGGTGACGCGTCCAGTCCGCCCTCGACGCACCCAGTAGTTACTCTGATCCATTCGTTTCGGTTCCCCTTGAAGCTTGTCCCTTGCATCCCGCATTGCCGGTTGGCAACGCGGCCGCGCGTGCGCTGCATAGTCCGCGCCAGAGCGGCCCAAGGGCATATGACTAAAGTCATATGCACGGCTGTGAGGGGTGACTTTAAGGGAATCTCACATCATCTATTCCCGCGACGCCAATCAAGGTGTTGAGCCCAAAACGCCGTGGGCTCCGGACCAGCGATGAGCGGTTTTCGGAAGACTTCGTGGTAGGGGTGTGCCCAGTTGAGTACCCCGGCGAAGCCGGCGTCGGCGATGGCGGCAGCGTCTTCGGGGTCACTCACGCCCTGGCCTCCGACGGCCCGCTGACCCGGTGACCCCGCGGCGTAGGTTTCGACCACGAAACGGCGGCCATCAGGGGACGAGAGAGGGGCGCCCCAGCCGAACCAGAACGCGGCCCGGCCGTTACCGTACTGCCCTGCGAGCACTCGCTTGCTGATGGTGGTGTAGGTCTCGACCGCCGGGCGGAACTGCGGCCCGAGGACGGCATTCAGCCGTGCGACGATGATCGAACTCGCGCTGTACAGCGGGTCGAACACGCTGGGAAAGTCGACCGTGACCGTCCCGAGGCCGGGACCGCCGGCGGCTTCCCAGCGGACCCGGGCGTCGGCGCCGGCCATATCGCTCCAGGCGCCGTAGCCGGGCAGCGTGGCCAGCAGGTTCGCGGGTGTCGCGGTGTTCGCGAGCGCCGAAGGGACGGGGCCTGCGTGCTCGGCCCGACCGCCGAACAGGGTGTCGACCAGCCACTGGCGGTTAAGCGCGGCGCTCAACGCGGTCACGAGGCCGGGATTGTTCCATGGCGGCGCGCCGATGAAGAACGAACTCATCACCAGTTCCCGCTGGAGCCGGACTCCGGCGAACGTGGCCGATGCGTTCGATTTCAGTCCGGCGGCGTCGCGGCGGTCGAAGACGATGGCCTCATCGAGTGAGCCGTCAACGAAGCGCTTCACTGTATCCGCCGGTTCAACCACACGGAGTTCATCGAGCAGCGGCTGCTGGTGGCCATCACGCCAGGCACTGAATCCAATGCCACCGTCTGTCCAGTCGAACAGCCACGGACCGGAACCAACGACATGGTCGGAGTCGAGCTTTGTCCAGAGGGATTCGAACGCGGTGACAGCTTCGGGGGCCTGCACGAGCGCGAACTCGGAGGCGAGGGTGTCGAGAAGGAACGGGTCGGGCCGACTGAGGCGTACGCGCACCTGCCCGGTGGCGGGCGAATCGACGGAGGCAATCGCGCTGTAGTTGTGGTAGCGCTGAGCGAGTGGTGCTTTCCCGCCAGCGGCGATGGCGAGCGCACGCGAGAGGTTCGCAACCACATCATCGGCTGTCACCACGCGACCGTTCAGGGGAGGCTTCGGCTGCCAGCGAGCCCCGGGGTTGAGGTGGAGGACGAGAGTCTGGGGGTCGGGTGATTCCCGGCGAGCTGCCAGGTCGCCGGTGATGCTGCTCCCGTCCCACTGCACGAGGCGGGAATGCGTGCGTCCGAGGACTTCGACCACCGATGACTCACCGGTGAGTTGGGCATCGAACGTGTCGAAGTTGAGACGGCCTGGCGCGGTGATGGTCTGTGAGCCGCCGGGACGCGGCGAGGTTGGCGTGGGGACGGTGGTCGGTGTAGCTGGTGGGAGATAGTCCGGAGGGGCCGGCGGTTGGCTGCCATTGTCCTCACGCTGGAGGAAGAGTCCGGTGGCGCCGGCCGCGGCAGCGACGACGCCTGCCGCGCTGGCGCCAAGGAAGGCGCGCCTCTGAATCCGGCGGTTCACCGGGTAGCCGCCGCGTGGGCGTGCTCCTCTTCCAGCAGGCCGGAGTCGGGGCTCAGGCAGCACTCCATGGCGGCGTGGAGGGCCGGCGTCTCGGGCTGGAGCGTGACGTGCCCGATTCCGAATCGCTCACGGAAGAGCGAAGCGAGGTCGGTGAGGATGTGCTCGGTGCAGTTCACGTCCTTGAGTTCGACGTGCGCGCTGAGGGCCGGGAACGACGGGGCTATCGACCAGACGTGAACGTCGTGAAGTGCCACGACTCCCTCGACATCGCGGGCGGCCGCCTCGATTGCCGCCGGTTCAACGCCGGGCGGGGCGCTCTCAAGGAGTATGTCGGCAGCGACTCTCAACAGGGCGATGGCCCGCGGGACGACCAGGACAGCGATGAGCAGGCCGGCGACGGCGTCGATGCCTTCCCAGCCGCCGAGCGCGATGACTGCCGCCGAGACGATGACCGCAACCGACCCAACGGCGTCGACCATGGCTTCGAGTGTCGCGGCGCGAACGTTGAGGTTGTGGCTTCCGTGGCTGTGCAGGAGGCGGACGACTAGGAGGTTCACCGCAAGGCCAGCAGCGCCGACCAGCATGACCGGCGTGGTATCGACTTCGGGCGTGTTGCGAAGGTGGCCGATGGATTCGAACGCGATGTAGCCGGCGATGAACATCAGCAGCACAACGTGGAGCGGAACAACGAGCACTTCGAAGCGGGCAAAACCGTACGTGTGGCGGCCACCTGCGGGGCGGCGCGCAAGCGTTGCCGCGCCCAGCGCGAGGACCAGACCACCGGAATCGGCGAGCATGTGGCCAGCGTCGGAGACGAGAGCGAGCGAGTTCGTCAGGAAGCCAGCGACCGCTTCGACAACCACAAAGCTGGCAGTGACGATGAGCCCGGCGACGAGTGCGCGGCGGGCCTGCTCGGGGTGAGTGTGCACCGATCCATGCTAGCAGAACCGCCCGATGCTACAGTTCAGGTTCGGGCCAGCAGCGAGTTGGCCCACTGAGGGTTTACCGGCCTGTCCGGAGAACTTGCCGGCCTTGTGGCCGCCGTGGCGGATGCGATCCAGCCCCAGCTGACGGTTGGGGACGGTTTGCTGCGCCTTGGACTCCCTGAGGCCGGGAGGGCGCCAGTGGCGGCGGCCATCGCGGCCGGTCACGATGGCCCTGTCCTGCTCGTGGTGCCGACGCCTGCGATTTCCCTCGCGATCCACGAGGAACTCGGCATCTTTCTCCCCCCGGGCGTGGCGCTCGCGCGGCTGCCCGAGCGCGAATCGCTCCCGTACGAGTTCACACGCGACGACCACACGGTCGCGATCGAGCGGGGGCGGGCGCTCGGACTGCTCAAGGGCAGCGAACCGGCGCTCGTGGTGGCTTCGTGGCCGGCGTTGTCAGAACACTGCGCGCCGCCGGAAGTCGCCGGGGAGGGCGTCACGTTGCGGACGGGCGCCAGCGCGAACCCAACGAGCCTGATGGCCACCCTCGAATCCGAGGGGTACGCGGTCGAACCGCTGGCCGATTCGCCGGGGACGGCTTCACGGCGCGGCGGCATCATCGACGTGTTTCCAGCGACGGCCGAGCGGCCATTCCGCATCGAGTTCTTCGGTGACGAAATCGAGAGTATCCGCGAAGTCGACCTCGCCACCCAGCGAAGCGTGGCCCGCCTCGAATCGCTGCACCTGCCGCCGGCGGCGTCGAACTCGGGCGAGGCGCGCGCCGCTGCCGGGCGGCTGGCCGCCAGCGTGACAGCGACGGGTGAAGGCGCGGAGGCGGTCGTCGAACAGCTCGAACTGCTTGCGGACGGGAATCGCAGCGACTTTGGCGGCTTCTTCGAACCGCTACTGTACGAATCGGATGCCTGCGCGCACATCGCTGCCGGAGCACTGGTGGTGCTCGACGAGCCAGGCGCGGGCGCCACCGCACTGGAGACCACGCTCGGCCAGGAACGCCGCACCCGGGCGGAGCTTGAGTCGCGCGGCGCCATTCCGGCGGGGCTTCCCGGGCTGCGGACGGCGCCGGAGGACCTTCGCGAGGCGCTGGAGGGCTTCCGGTGCATCGAACTGCAGCGTTTCGGCGCCGAAGAACTGGGCGCCAGGAGGCTGCCGCTCGGGGTGACACCGAGCTTCGCGGGGAAGTTGCGAACGCTTGCGCAACAGGCTGGCGCGTGGGCGAAGCAGGGGCGCGCAGTCGCGATCGTGTCGCAGCAGGCGCTGCGGCTCGCGGAACTGCTCGACGAAGAAGGGGTGGCGGCATCGAAGGTGCGCTCGTTGAGTGCTCCGCCGCGAGCCGGCGAGGTCGTGTTGACGCCGCTCGCCATCAGCGGCGGCTTCACCATCGGCGACGAACTGACGGTGGTCACCGACTCGGAAGTATTCGGGTTTCGGAAGCGGCGCCGGCCGACACGCACGCGACAGGGTATCCGGGCCGACCTCGTTTCGACGCTGGAGGTGGGCGACTACCTCGTCCACGCCGACCACGGCATCGCGCGCTACGCCGGGCTCATCCGGCGGTCGGTCGAGGGCGTGGAACGGGAGTACCTCGAACTCCAATACGCGGAGAGCGACAAGCTGTACGTGCCAGCTGACCAGTTGGAATCGGTTTCGCGTTATGTTGGGCCGACCGACCATCCACCGTCGTTGACGCGGCTTGGTTCGCAGGATTGGGCGCGGGCGAAGCGACGGGTGAAGCAGGCGGTTGTGGAACTCGCGCAGGAGTTGCTGGAGCTTTACGCCCGCCGCGAAATGTCGCGCGGACACGCGTTCCCGACCGACAACGCCTGGCAGATGGAGATGGAGGCGGCATTCCCGTTCGTCGAGACGCAGGACCAACTCGACGCCATCTCCGAGGTCAAGGCCGACATGGAGAACGAGAAGCCGATGGACCGGCTGATTTGCGGTGACGTTGGTTATGGCAAGACCGAAGTCGCGGTGCGCGCCGCGTTCAAGGCGGTGATGGACGGCAAGCAAGTCGCGGTGCTGGTACCGACGACCGTGCTGGCCGAGCAGCACGGGAACACCTTCCGCGAGCGCGTCGCGGGGTTCCCGGTGCGGGTCGAGGTGCTTTCGCGGTTCCGGAACGAGCAACAGCAGCGCGAGATCGTCCGGGGGATCACGTCAGGCGAAGTGGACATCGCGATCGGAACGCACCGTCTCGTGCAGAAGGATGTCGCGTTCAAGGACCTCGGACTGGTGATCATCGACGAGGAGCAGCGGTTCGGCGTCTCGCACAAGGAGCGGCTCAAGCAGATGCGGTCGGAGGTCGACAGCCTCGTGCTTTCGGCCACGCCAATCCCGCGAACGCTGCAGATGTCGCTGGTTGGCATCCGGGACATGAGCACGGTGATGACGCCGCCAGAGGAGCGCCAACCCATCCGGACGTACGTGCTGCAGTGGGATGACGAATTGCTGCGCGAGGCTATTGACCGGGAGTTGCAGCGCGGCGGGCAGGTGTACTTCGTGCACAACCGGGTGCACAACATCGAGCGAATCGTCAGCCGCCTGCGCGAAATCGTGCCCGAGGCGCGGATCACGGTGGGCCATGGCCAGATGCCCGAGGAGCAGCTCGAGCGGGTGATGCTGGAGTTCTCGGCCGGCGACCACGATGTCCTGGTCTGCACGACGATCATCGAGAGCGGGCTGGACATCCCGAACGCGAACACGATCATCATCAATGACGCGAATCAGCTCGGGCTGGCGCAGCTCTACCAGCTCCGCGGCCGGGTTGGGCGCTCGGCGAATCGTGCGTACGCGTACCTGCTGTACGACAAGAACCGGGCAATGAGCGAGACGGCACAGAAGCGGCTCGAGGCGATCTTCGAAGCGACGGAACTCGGCGCGGGGTTCCAGATTGCGCTCCGCGACCTGGAGATTCGCGGCGCCGGGAATGTGCTTGGCAACGAACAGAGCGGGCACATTGCGGCTGTCGGGTTCGACATGTACTCGAAGCTCGTAGCGGAAGCAGTGACCGCGCTCAAGAAGACCATCTCTCCCGAAGCGCCGGCCGGCCCGCCGCCGCTCGCGCCGGCGCCACTCGTCGACCTTCCACTCAGCGCCCACGTGCCCGAAACGTACATCGAAGACATCCACGCGCGGCTGGCGGTCTACCAGCGTGTCGCGGACATCGAATCGGCCGAAGGTGTGGCGGAGATGCAGGCGGAACTTGCGGATCGGTTCGGGTCGGTCCCGCGTTCTGTCGAGAACTTGCTGTATGTCGCACTCATCCGCTCGATGGCGCGCCGGGCGAAGGTGGAGAGCCTGAAGACTGACGAGCACATGTTCCACCTGCGCATCCGCGGCGGCACCCCTCCGGCGATGAAGGCGGCTGTCGATGGCCTTGGCCTGAAGAGCGTCCTCGTCGGGCCGAACCAGGTGCGGATCGACCGGGTTGGCGCGGGAACGAACTGGATGCCGCTCATTGCGCGGGTGCTCCGGACGATGGCGTCTTCGGCTCAGTAGTCCGGGTCGTCGAGAGGGGCCGGCCCGCTGACGATGCGCTCGACCCGCCCGAGAATGACGGCGGCGGCCACGACGGCCACGCCCGCCAGGAAGACGACGATCCCATTTCGAATGGGCACGGTGAGCGAGGCAATCGCCGCGTCTTTGAGGCCATCCTCGAACGGGTCGCTGCCGCCTACCGCACCGACAAGCAGTCGAGCGCCGAGGAAGAGAAGCGTGACCGGCACGGCGCCGGCCGCGGCTGCCATCCCGACGGCGCGCATCCTTCCCCAGCCGGATCCGCTGGCGGCAGTCACCACGCCCGCGACGACGCAACCGGCGAGCCCAACGAGCGCGAAGAGTGTCGCGCGTGAGTGGTTCGCTTCAGAGACCTGCCCGACAGCGAGTTCGAGCACACCCTGGAGCGAGAAGCGCCGTACAGAACTGTTCCCGGTGCGGTCGAAAGCACCAACGCCGTCGGCGTAGAGCAGTGCGGAGGAACGGTCGAGGATCATCTCGCGGAGCTGTGCGTCGGAGCTTTTCAATACTTCGTCGCGGATCAAGACGATGTCGAGCGGGTAGTCATCGAACGATACCGTTGGTTCGGTGCTCTCGAGGGCGAACTGGCGCAGAGCCGGGCCTTCGTCAGCAAGAAGCTGATCCAGGTCCGTGAGATTGACCAGGCCGGCCTCGATGATGTTTCGCGCGGGCCCGGGGGAGGTCACCTGGCGGCAACTCACCGATAGCACGAGAACGAAGACCGAGACCGCCAGCAGCACGACGGCAATCGAGCGGCGGCCCTCCAACGACTGTGTTGCGCCGCGGTAGACGCGGTCGCGGGTGTCGACGTCGTAGTCGGCGGATTCGGGATACATGTGGTCGGGAACCTACACGAGCCGCACGACGATAGTGCCGGCGATGCGGTCGTGCAGGGTGCGGCGGTGTTTATCGAACGCCGCCCAGATGAAGCCGAAGGCGGCGACGACGAGCGCGCCACCGACGGCGCCGGCGGCGATTGCCGAGTTGTCGCGGAAGGCGTAGCCGACGATGGCGCCACCGGCAGCAATGAGGACGTAGACGAGCAAGCCGATGACGCGCGCCATCGCGCCAAGCACGCCGAGCGAATGGCCGTCGGAGCGGATGACCATCAATTGCATCACGGATGCGCCGATGGTCTGGCCTTTCCACGCGAAGCCGATGAAGAAGTAGAGCAGCAACGCCGGCGGAATGCAGCCAACGCACACCCAGAAGGCGTTGAGCGCGGTGCTCGACGGCTCCACTCGCTCGAAGTCGGAGGAAATGAGGACGATGAGCGAACCGGCGGTGACGAGGAGCGCGGCGATGATGAACATGACCAGCACATCGAGTGCGCCGGCGGCGACGCGGGATTCGAACGAGGCGTAGTGGAGGCGGAAGGGTGGCCTGTGGCCGCGGTCGGCATCCTGCATGGTGGTCGCGCTTGCGCTCATAGGCTTCGCACCAGTCTACGGCGGGCTGCGTAAGGGAACAGACGAGGTGGTCCGGCAGCCCGGACAGGACTGAACGTGGCCGTTGAGCCGCGCGGGGGCCGCGCAGGCGGCGAACGAAACAGCGCCGCGTCCGCCCATCCCGGGCGGACGCGGCGCCGATGTGTGGGCCTGCGAGCGCTACGCCCGCTTGCTCTCGAAGGCAACGATTGCGCCCTGGAGTGACTCGGCGAGCCGCTTCATCTGGCTGGCTGTGGCGGCCAGTTCTTCAGACTGGGCGCTGAGTTCTTCGGTCGAAGCGGAGACCTCTTCGGCCGAGGCGCTGGTCTGCTCGCTGGTTGCCGAGACCTGCATGATGGCGTCGGTGACGCGGCCGGTGCTGTTCGCCATTTGCTCGGCGCCGGTGGCCGAATCGGCGGCGTGGGTGGCGATAAGCTGGGCGCTGGCGACGATGCGATCGGCGCCCTCGGCGAGGTGACCGACTTCGCCGGCGATCTGCTGCATCTGGACGGCCGACTGCTGGACCGACTCGATGATGCTTTCGAGCGCACTCCCGGCCTCGGCGGTGATGGTGCGGCCGGCTTCGACATCCTTCACGCCGGCGGCCATCACTTCGACGGCTTCGGTGGTCGAGGCCTGCACGCGGGCGATGAGGCCAGCGATCTCCTTGGTCGATTCGCTGGAACGTTCGGCGAGGCTGCGGACGTTTTCGGCGACGACTGCGAAGCCACGCCCCTGCTCACCGGCACGGGCGGCCTCGATAGCCGCGTTGAGGGCGAGGAGGTTGGTCTGGGCGGCGATCTCGTCGATCGCCTTCACGATGTCGCCGATCTGCTGACCGTACTGGCCGAGCTGGTCGACGGTGCCGCTGGCACGGCCGACGGCCGTAGCGATGGACTCCATGGCGTTCACGGCCTGGACAACCGCCTGCTGGCCGCGCAGGGCTGCGTCGCGGGACTCTTCCGCGACCGAGGCCAACTGCTTCGAGCTGCGGGCGACGTCCTGGATCTGGGTCCCGATGTTGGAGGCCTCGAGGCGCGCCTCATCGGCCGCCGTGGCGGATGACGATGCGGAGGAGGACATTTCGAGCGACGCGGATGCGAGTTGCTCGACGTCGCGGGCGGAGTTGTGGGAGAGCGACGCGAGCGTCGTGGCGGAGCGGGTGACCTCGTTGATGGCGTCGGCGATCTGGCCAGTAGCAAGCGCCATCTGGTTCGAGGAGTCGGAGAGCATGTCGGAGACGCTGGCGACGCTCTTCGCATCCTCGGCGATGCTGGCGACAAGCTTCGACATGTCGGCCATCAGGGCTGCGTTTTCGCTTGCCTGCTTGCGGTTGTCGGCCATCAGCCCGTTGAATGCGCCCGCGAGCTCCTGGAGTTCGACAGTGCCCGATGGTTCGAGGGCGAACTCGTCGGTGACGCCGGAGCGGGTGGCGAGCTTGTTGGTGTAGCTGCTGACCGGGCGGCTGACCTTGACGTGGAACGTCCAGAGGACCGCGAAAGCGATGGCCGGGACGACGAAAGCGAGAACGACGAGAGAGAGGATGGCGGTTCGAGTTGAGTTGCGAGCGGCCTTCACATCGCCGCTCACCCGCTGCTTGAGGAGGTTCTCGAACTCGACGGTCGGTTTCGCGATATTGACCTTCGCGCCTTCGTACTTGTCGTCGAACATGATGATGCGCGCGGTGGCGAGCTTCTCGGCCTGGCTGAGCTTCTGGTCTTCGGCCGAAAGCTTGTAGGAGGCGATAGCGGGCGGCATCTGGGCTTCGGCGACACCGGTAGCTTCGAGGACCAGGCGCATCGAGCGGGACTCGGTGGCGACCAGCGAATCGGAGTTCGCCTTGGCCTTTTCGATCAGCCCAAGCTCCTGGTCGGTGGCCCCGAGTGCGTCAAGGGTCGCAACGGCCTTATCACGGGTTTTCGTAACGTTGATCTCGTTCCAGTACTCGTCCAGGTATTTCTTGTCTTCGGTGACCGCGTACTGGCGGGCCTTGTTGGTGAGGAGGTCGGAGGCTGCGTTCAGTTCGTCGACAGCCGCGATTGAGTCGGTCTGGCGCTGGAGGGCGGTGCGCTCACTATTCACGGCGCTGTTGGCGCGATAGACACTCACGCCGAGGCCGATGGCGGCAAGCGTGAAGAGACACGCTCCCGCGATGCTGAGGGTTGTCTGCTTGATCTTCATCCCCTGGGGCTGCTCCTTGTGATAGTGCGGCAAAGGCATCATCGGAAGGGGGTGTGAGCTTCGGCATCGGGTGAATCCCGCACTCGACGTGAACTGCTCCCGCCTTTGGCAGGGTCTACACACGGACGCAAAAAGCCCGCGGAGCGGCCGCGGGCTTTCAATGCAGGAACGGAGGCGGTTCACACCTCTTTGACGGCGATATCCACGGAGAACTGGCCGAACGAGACGACGAGCGGGACCACGAGCCGGGTGAGATTCAGCGTGGCGACGGAGCTGCCTTTGCCGAGGAGCAGCACGGGAGGCGACATGTCACTTGGGAAACCGTTCTGCTCGAGGGCGATGCCGGCCTGGCCGGTGATCATGTTGGCAAGCTCGGCGATGGCGCTTTGCGCGAGGGCATCGAGTTCGGTAACGGCCTCGCCGATCATCCTCGAGGCGAACCCGAGGGCCGTCTCTTCGGACATCGAGTAAATGACGAGGCCGGCCACGCCGCCGGTGACGGCGATGAGGGCGGAGATGTCGTTGTTCGTCTGGGGCGAGCGAACACGGTGGAGCTGGCCGCGGTCGACCGTTTCGCCGCACTCCTGGTGGATGACGCGCGCGGCCGCTTCGATGAAGGGCCCGACGAGTTCGAGCTTCGCCCGGTCGGGCGCTTCGGCGGCGTGCCTTGCAGCTTCAGCAACGGAAATCTTGGCCAGCATGTTTCCTCCCCGCCATTGGCGGCCTGTGGTTGACGAATAGGTGCATCAGCCGACCTGGAGGGTTCGGCCGAGGTCACTGGCGTAGGCGCCGAAGTCGTCGATGTCGCGAGCGGTGATGGTCACTGTCCCGGGAAGGACACCCTTCTCCGAGAGGCGCATGGCGATTTCCCAGCGTGCCCAGGTCTTCAGCAGCGCGGTCTTTTCGACTGGTTGGAAGCGGGCGCGGCTCATCTGTGTGACCAGCTTCCGGTGGGCATCCTGCGATATCATGACGGTGACGCTGGACATGCCAGAGCGGCCCCCATCGACCTTGAAGACGAGGCGATGGAAGCCGGTGCCCCCGTTCATGATTTCGGAGGACATGAGAACAGCGCGAATCGGGATGGCGTTACTCATTGGCGGCATCCTCAAAGCTCTTCACCCATCCATCATCGTCAACCAATCCCGAAACCTGTAGCGCCATCTTCCGTCCCTTCGTCCCGGGAAAGCCGGCGAATCGCTCGCAGTTTCCGACGAGGATACGGAGCGGGTTTTCGACCAGGTGGTCGAGCACGATCACGTCGCCAGGGGCGAGGTTAGCGAGGTCAACGGCGTCGACCTTTGCGTCGCCGAGCATGGCGCGCAGCCGTACGCCGACGGGTAGCAACTGATCGTCGTGAACACGGGTGTCCTCGCGGCCTCCGCCGCGGGGCCGGTTATCGAAGATGCTCTGCCCGGTGAGCTTCGGGAGGATCTGCTCGAGGATGGTCAACGGGAAGCAGAGTGAGATGCCGCCGGTCTGTTCGGCGAGGCGGATTTCGTACCAGGCGGTGATAACGAACTCGCTCGGCGGAATGGCGTGCATGACCTGAGGGCCGAGCGCCAGTTCGGAGACGTCTGGCGTGAGTTCGACAACACGCGCCCATGGCTCGACAAGGGAGCGGGCGATGTCCATGCCAATGTGGCGGATGAGCGCCAGTTCGATATCAGTCAGGTCGCGGTTGAAGACGCGCGCGTTCTTCTTCCCTTTTCCACCGAGGAGCCGGTCGATGATGCCAAAGGCGACATCGAGACCGAAGGCGGCGACGGCGTACCCCTGGAGCGGCGACATATCAATGATGACGACGATGGACGACGTGCCGATCTGGGCGACGTACTCCTCATAGATGCCGCGTTCGAGAGCGCTGAGGCGTGCTTCGACGGGGGCGCGGAGCCGGCCGCTGAAGTTGGCGGCAACAGCCCCGGCGACTCCTTGCTGGATGATCTGGAGGCCGCGCAACTGCTCTTTCGAGAGCTTCTCTGGATGGCGGAAGTCGTAGGGCTTGATTTTGCGACCCACTTCTTTCGCGACAGGCACGGGCATGGCCACAACCGACTCGGCGTCGAGTTGGCTGACGTCGGCGTTGAGCAGCGCATCGATTTCGCGTTGACTGAGGACGGCGTTTTCCGAAGCCACACGTAACTCCCGGGGCCAGTCTCCCTAATCAGACTATCGGCACGGTATGGGTGGATTCCCTAGATCCCCGTGCTCGCCTCCCTCCTGTCACCAGTGCAGGTCAGGGGAATCCCGACGCGTTTGTGGGGGCTCGTCCGATGCTGCGGACGAAGGTTCGACTCGTACCTTTAGGAAACGCCGGGCCGAAAGCCGCCCGGGAACTACCAGGGGAGGGTTCGCCAGTGGCAGCGAAAACCGATGCAGTGATCGAGACCGCGGGTCCGGTCGACGCCGAGGAGCATGTCGTCATCTTCCGGCTCGCCGAGGAGTACTACGCGCTGAACATCCAGACGGTCCAGGAGATCGTCCGGATGCAGACGATTACATCGATTCCGGGCTCCGACTTCTGGGTCGAGGGGATCACGAACCTCCGCGGCCGGGTGGTGCCAGTTATCGACCTGCGCAAGCGCTGCGGCGTGGACGCCGGCGAGTACAGCGCGGAGACCCGCATCGTCGTGGTCAGCAGCGCTGGGGGCATGGTTGGGCTGATCGTCGATGCGGTTTCCGAGGTTATGCGGATTCCGGGCGAGCAGGTCGAACTGCCGAGCTCGATCGTGTCGGTGCCGGAGAACACGTATCTGCGCGGCATCGCAAAGCTCGAAGACCGCCTGGTCTCCTTGATGGACCTCGAGGGCGTGCTGCCTTCGAACAGCGAGGGCGAGTTCGAGTTCGCCAGCGCCGCCGCCTAAGAGCGTACTTCGTTCTTTACACAACCCGACCTCTTATCGCGAGGAGCGCCGCCGCATGGCAACGACCAAGGGCCAACGACTGCAGTTCGAACTGGACGACGACGACCTGAAGCTGTTCTGCGAGGAAGCCGACGAACAGTTGGAGCTCCTCGACACCTGCCTTGTCCAGCTCGAAGGGGAACCCGAGCCCGAGCTGCTGCAACAGATTTTCCGGGCCGCGCACACCCTCAAGGGCTCCAGCGCGACCATCGGCCACAAGAAGATGGCAAGCCTGACGCACGCCATGGAGACGGTGCTCGACGCGGTTCGCCAGGGCCGCCGGACGCCAACATCGGAAGTGGTCGATGCGCTGCTCGCGGGCCTCGACGCGCTTCGCATCCTGGCCAACGAGGTGATCACACGGGTCGATTCGGGCATCGAGACGAGCGGACTCGAGGCCGACCTGCATGCGGTGCTCGAGGCGCACGAACCGGACGAAGCCACCCTTGCCTCAACCGGCGCCGGCGACGGATACGCGCTCAGCGAGGACGCCGTCCAGGCGGCGCTTGAAGGCGTCGGCGAGGGCAACCTTTGCTATATCGTCGAAGTGCACATCGACCCGGAGTGCCAGTTGCCGTCGATTCGCGGATTCCAGGTGCTCCAGGAGCTGGACGCACTCGGGACGGCACTGCAGACCTGGCCAGACCGGGACGTCATCGAAGCAGGCGGCGGCGAGTTCAAGCTCACGGCCGCTCTGTTGTCGAAGCAGACCGAGGAACAGGCTCAAGCCGCAATTAGTGTCGTCTCTGATGTGGCGAAGGTGCTCGTGAAGAGCATTCCCGCCGAGCAGGTGGCTAGCCCGATTCCTGGCTTCGCGGATGCGGCGGCGCCCGCGGCGGTGGCAACGCCGGACAAGCCTCAGCTCTCAATCGTCGAGAACAACGCCGAGGCGGCGCGCGCGCCGAAGCGCAGCGCCAACCAGTCGGTGCGCATCGATGTGGAGCGGCTCGACGACCTGATGAACCTCGTGGGCGAGCTGGTAATCGACCGGACCCGGCTCCAGCAGATCCGCGAACAGCTCTCGGCCGTCCTCAAGGACGCGAATATGACCGAACTGACGGAGAACTTCGAAGAAACGACCTCCCATCTCGCACGCGTCACCGACGAACTGCAGGAGCAAATCATGCGGAGCCGCATGCTGCCGGTGCGTTCGGTGTTGACGAGGCTGCCGCGGCTTGTTCGCGACGTAGCCACCAAGTGCGGCAAGAAGGTGGAGCTGGTCACGGCGGGCGAGGAGACGGAGCTCGACCGCTCAGTCATCGAGGAGATTTCGGACCCCCTCGTCCACATCCTGCGGAACGCGGTTGATCACGGTATCGAAAAGCCCGAGGAACGGCGCGCGGCCGGCAAGCCAGAGACGGGCAGCGTGGTGGTCACGGCGTGGAACCAGGAGACGTACATCTACCTCTCGGTGAAGGATGACGGCAAGGGAATCGACACCCAGCGCCTGCGGCAGAAGGTCGTCGAGAAGGGCCTGATGTCGCGCGAGGCGGCGGAATCGGCCAGTGAAGACCAGGCGATCCAGTGGATTTTCCTCCCCGGGCTTTCGACCGCGGAGAAGCTGACGGACGTTTCCGGGCGCGGTGTCGGGATGGATATCGTCCGGACCAACATCGAGCGGCTCAACGGGCAGATCACGCTCAAGAGCACGCCGGGCCAGGGATCGGAAGTGATCATCCAGCTTCCGCTCACGCTGGCGACGACGAAGGCGCTGATGGTCATGGCGAACAACACTGTCTACGCCATCCCGCTCGTCTCGGTGACGGAAGCATTGGCCGACCACGAGGCCGATATCCACTCCGTAAATGGGATGAAGACGCTGCGCCTGCGCTCGCGCCTGCTGCCAATGATGGACCTGGCGGCCTCGCTCGGCGATACGCGCCCGAAGGGTATCGACTTCGGCCGGTTCGTGGTCGCCGCGCGCCATGGCGACCGCCAGGTGGCCTTCATGGTGGATCGGCTGCTCGGGGAGCAGGACGTGGTTGTGAAGTCGCTCGGGGAACTCGTCGGGAACCGCCGGGGCATTACCGGAGCGACCATTCTCGGCGACGGCTCGCTCGGGCTGATTGTCGATACAGCCAGCCTGGTCAACGAACAGGCGATGCTGGCCACCGCCTAATACTTCGCGGAGCAATTCGTGGTCGTTCGAGACGTCCGGGGCCCCACCCCGGCTTGGCCGTCGAGCGGGAGCGACGAACAGGAATCGGAGGAGCAGTTATGCATGATGACTTGATCCAGACACTTTCGGTGGTGGCCAAAGATGGCGCCTTCCGGGCTGGCCGGGGCCTTAGCGGGCTGATGGGGCAAGAAATCCGGATCCACGTCCCGAACGTTCGCAGTGGCACCAAGAGTGACGCCTGCGACGCTGTTGGTGGCGAGGAAGCGACGGTCCTCGGCGCGTACCTCTCCATCAGCGGAGACATCACCGGCCACGTGATGCTCCTTTTCCCGGTGCCACGCGCGCTCGAGTGCGTCGACCTCATGTGCGGCCAGCCCGTAGGGACCAGCACGGAGCCGGACGAACTCGCCGAATCGGCCATCGGAGAACTGGGGAACATCGTCGGTTCTGCGTTCATCAACGCGCTTGCCGACCATGTGAACCTGATCCTGCATCCAAGCCCGCCGACGGTGCTCAGCGACATGGCGATCGCACTGGTGGAATCGGTCTACGCGGAGGTGCTCTCGCAGGGCGGCGATGTGGTGATGATGGACGCGATCTTCGAGGACCACACCGGGCAGACGGCGGGACTGCTGATCGTCGCGCCGGACCCGGTTTCGATCGAACGGCTGCAGAGGGTGGCCGCGTGACATCGCCATCCGCCGATGCGAAACGGGTCTCCGTTGGCATTGGCCAGCTCGCCATCACCCGCAATCCGGGAGAGCTGCTGGTGGCGTACGGGCTGGGTTCGTGCATCGGTGTGAGCTGCTTCGACCCGCAGACGAAGGTCGCGGGCCTGGCGCACATTCTGCTGCCGAGCGCTGATGGACGACGGCCCGACGAACGCGAGCCGGCACGGTTCGCCGACACCGGGATCGACCTGCTTGTGGCGCGCCTGGCCGAAGCTGGCGCATCCGGCCGCAGGCTCATCGTGAAGATCGCGGGCGGAGCCGCTGTGCTCGGCCCGGCGAACGCGGAAAAGTTCAAGATCGGCGAGCGGAATGCCGATGCCATTAAAGAACGGTTGAAGCGACACGGGATCGTCCCGGCCGCAACGGATATCGGGGGCACGAAAGGGCGAACCCTCGAGTTGCACCCGGCCACAGGCAAGACGTTCGTCCGTACCGCGGCTTCACCGGCCAATGAACTGTAGGGAGGCCTCAGATGGCAACAATTCTTGTGGTCGATGACGCAGCGTTCATGCGGATGCGGATGTCGAAGATCCTTAGCGAAGCGGGCTACGAAGTGATCCAGGCGGAGAACGGCCTCGAGGCTGTGGAGAAGTACAAGGCTTCGAAGCCGGACGCTGTCCTGATGGACATCACGATGCCGGAGATGGACGGACTCTCGGCGCTGAAGGAGATTCGCGGACACGACCCGCAGGCGCGCGTCGCCATGGTCACCGCGCTCGGCCAGCAGCAGATCGTCCTCGAGGCCGTGAAGAGCGGCGCAAAGGACTTCCTGGTGAAGCCCTGCGAGGGCGACCGGGTGCTCGCGGCCGTCAGCAAGCTCTGCGCCTAGGAGGGCTCCATGTCGTCCCCGGCAACATCAACCGCCCGGCCGATCCGGGTGCTCATCGTCGATGACTCCGCGTTCATGCGGCGCGCGGTCGAACGGATCCTGACTGCACAGCCTGGCGTCTCGGTGATCGGCACTGCGAGCGACGGTGTCGAAGCAGTCAAGCGCGCGCTCGAACTCCGGCCCGACGTGATCACCATGGACGTCGAGATGCCCCGCATGGATGGCGTTTCTGCCGTGGGCGAGATCATGCAGGCTGTCCCGACACCCATCGTGATGGTCTCGACGCTCACCTCCGAAGGCACGGCGACCGCGATTCGTGCGCTCGAAGCCGGCGCCGTCGACTGTGTCGGCAAGCCGAGCGGCATGAGCATGGACCTCGTGAACGTTGGCGAACAGCTACGCGAAGCCGTCACCCGGGCAAGCGTGGCGCGGCTCCAGCGACGGCGGCCGGGGCTCGTCACCGCGCTTCATCGGCCGGCAGGCCTGACCGCGGCGCCTACGCCGAAGCCAACCGGGGGGGCGCCTGCTAACTGCCTGCTCGTTATCGGTTCGTCCACGGGCGGGCCGCCGGCGCTGACCGAAGTCGTGCCGCACATCCCGGGGGACATCCCGGCAGCGGTCGTCATCGTCCAGCACATGCCAGCGGGATTCACGAACGCGCTCGCACGCCGCCTCGACTCGCTCTCGCCGCTGCACGTGGCGGAGGCGCGCGAAGGCGACACGCTCGTGGCCGGGACGTGCTACGTGGCGCCGGGCGACTACCACCTGGTGGTGACGCGCGAAAAACGGCTCCACCTCGACCAGGGACCGACGTTGCACGGCGTTCGGCCGAGTGTCGACATCACGCTCGATTCGGTGGCGCAGGTCTACGGGCGCGCCGCCAGTGTCGCCATCCTGACGGGGATGGGGAAAGACGGCGCCGACGGCGCAGCAAAACTCGAAGCCGCTGGAGGCAAAGTGATCGCACAGGACGAAGCTTCGTGCGTGGTCTATGGCATGCCACGCGTGACCATGGAGCGCACACAGCATGCACAGCAGGTTCCGCTGACCAGGGTGGCCGCGACGCTCGTCGCCACGATCCCCGCTTTGCGAGGCGCACGATGACGAGCGAAGCACCCCTCGACCGCGAATGGCTCGCGTTCCGGCAGGCGCTGGAGCGCGCCATCGGCGTACCGCTCGGCCAGTACAAGGAGCCGCAGATGAAGCGGCGACTGGCCAGCCTGATGCAGCGCAATTCGATTGCCGGGTGGCCGGAGTTCCAGAAGGCGATCGCCTCCGATGCGAAGCTGCTTGGCGACGTGCGCGACACGTTGACCATCAACGTCAGCGAGTTCTGGCGGCAGCCGGAGCGCTTCCTGGAGTTGCAGAACACGTGGATTCCGAACCTGTTGAAGGAGCGGAAGACGCTGAAGTTCTGGAGCGCCGGGTGTTCCATCGGCTGTGAGCCGTACTCGCTAGCGATGATCCTGAACGAGTTGGACCCGCGGGGCAGCCACTCGATCCTCGCGACCGACGTCGACATGCCGATCCTGAACCGGGCGCGCGAGGGTACGGGCTACTTCCCGTCGGAAGTTCGCTCGGTGCCGCCGGCGCTGGCGAAGAAGTACCTGGCGCAGGACGCCGACGGGACGTTCCGCGTCACAGACGAACTAAAACGTCGCATCACGTTCCGCCGCCAGGACCTGCTAAGCGACGCCTACCCGCAGGACGTCGACGTGATCCTCTGCCGGAACGTCGTCATCTACTTCACCGATGAGGCGAAGAACCACATCTATCGCGGGTTTTCGAAGGCCCTGCGGCCGGGTGGACTGCTCTTCATCGGCGGTAGCGAGATGATCATGCGGTCGGCCGACATTGGCTTTAAGTCGGCGGGGACGAACCTGTACCGGCGGGCGGCCTAGCTTGCGGCCTGTGGTGCACTCACGAACCGGCGCGCGGCCCACCACGCGATGAGAGCACAGGCCACGCCGGCGACCAGGTCGAGCAGGTAGTGTTCGCCGAGATACATGAGGCTCAGACCCATGAGGACGGCGTACGCGAGGAGCGCCCAGGAGAGGCGCTTCGAGTATTCGCGCGCCCAGAGGAACATGGCGAAGGTGACACCTTCGTGGATGGACGGCATGGCAGCCACGGAGTTCGGTTCGGCCAGCGAGGCGTAGAACGACTGGTAGGTCTGCCGGTCGACGCTGCCACCGACGAAGTCCATCACGCGGTAGACGCCTGCGAGTTGGCCATGCTGCGCTGCGAGCCACGGCGGTGATGTGGGCACCAGGAAAAAGAGCAGCAGCCCGAGGTACATGGTTCCCACCACCACGGCGACGTAGCGCGGGAACAGCTTTCGACGGCGCCAGAAGATTGCGACGGCCATGGCGTAGGGGGCGATGAAGAACGACCAGTGCATCGCAACGGAGAAGAGGTCGAGCGCGGACACGCTGCTGACCTCGAAGAAGCGGTCCTGCAGCCACTGGATCGGGTCCGTGCCGAGGAACAGGAAGCGGTCGAAGCGGATAGGGTAGGACGTTCGTGTGGGGATGGTAGTTTCGTCGGCGAGGGAGCGGAGGAGTGTGTAGGCGAAGATGCCGGCGACGAACGCGAACCACCAGGTGCGTTCGCGCCGAAGACGGACTTCGGGCGCCCAGGCGGCGACGGCGAGGCCGACCAGCAGGAATCCGAACCAGGCGTGGTCCTGCCAGACCTTCGTCGCGACAGTTGCGGCCATGGCGAGCAGGGTCAGAACCTGGACCGCGAGCAGGGCGTTCTGGGAAGAGAGTAGCTGGCTGGAGAGGGCGATGGAGGACTCGCGAGGCTCCACGCGAACCTGAGGCTGGCGCATTTGATTGAGCGTACGAAGTATTGCTTGCTGACGGAAGCCGCGGAGTATGGGATCCTTACGCTATTGAGCCGATTATCGATGCACATGGGATCCATCGGACGGTTTGCGCTCGGACTTGCTGTCACCGCGATTTGCGCGGCGCTACTCCTTCATCTCATCCCGTGGTCCAGTACGCGGGCGGCGCTCAGTTCGGCTGACCCGGTGTTCATCGGCCTGGCCGTGACGTGCCTGGTCGCTTCGCTGATCGCGAAGACGATTCGCTGGCGTTTGCTGCTGCCGGACGGGTCCGGGGTCTCCACTCCGCGGCTGTACCGCATCCTCCATATCAGCTTCCTGCTCAACAACGTGCTGCCAGCGCGGCTGGGGGATGTTGCGCGGGTGGCGATGACGACACGCCAGCCGGGCGTGCGTTTCGGGCACGTGCTTTCGTCGCTGCTCACTGAGCGCGTGACGGACACGGTCACGCTGCTGGCCTGCTTCCTCATCATCAGCCCCTTCCTGCCTGTCCCGGCCGCGTATAAGGAAATCATCGAGATCGCCTGGGTGGTGGTCGCGGTGGTTGTGCTGCTGGCGTTGGCGGCAGCGGTGTTCCGGCGGAGTCTCCAGCGGCTCGCTCAGAAGGGACATCTCGGCGCGCTGGTGCCGGGGAACGACCGCCTGCGCGAAGAGGCGAAGTCGTTCTCGGAAGGCTTCCGGCAGCTGTTTTCGCGCCGCCACGTGGTCTCGATCTGGGGCTGGTCGTGGGGTGCGTGGCTGGGGGCGTTCGCCATCAACTACCTGCTGATGCGTGCCTGCCACATCGATGCGCCGATCGCGGTCGCGGTGCTGCTGACCTGCACGACGAACCTCGCGATGCTGATCCCATCGTCACCGGGCTACGTGGGTGTCTTCCACGCGGCGGCGACGCTCTCGCTGCTGCCGTTCCACGTCGCCAGCGGCACGGCGCTCAGTTTCGCCATCCTTGCGCACCTCGTGAACGTGGTACCGGTGAGCCTCATCGGCGCGGCGTTCCTGCTCTTCGGGCGCGAGCAGATCAGCTTCAGTCTCGGTGGCCTGCGCCGCCAGCAGGCCACGTTCGACGCGGAGACCCGGCCCGCGGATTAGCCCCAGAGTTCCTGTGCCTCTTTCCGCAGTTCAGCGCGGAAGTCCGGGTGAGCGATCGAGATGAGTTCGTTCGCGCGCTGGCGGTGGTTCTTGTCGAGCAGCCGGGCGATACCCCACTCGGTCACGATCGTGTCGGCGAGATAGCGGGGAACCGTGATGAGGGTCCCGGCGTCATGCTTGGCCGTCACCTTCGAGATCGAACCTTCCATGGCGGTGGAACGCATGACGGTGATGGCGCGGCCATCCTTGCACAGCGCCGCCGAGAGGTGGGTGTCGGGCTGGCCCCCGGTGCCGTTGACCATGTGCCCGCCAAAGCGATCTTCGCTGGCGATCTGGCCAAGCAGGTCGACGGCGATGGCGCTGTTGATGGAGGTCATCTGGCGGTTCTGGGACATGAACGCCGGGTGGAGGACGTTCTCCGGCATGTGCAGTTCGAACGCCGGGTTGTCCGCGATGATCTTGAAGTCCTCACCATCACAGCCGGACCAGGCGACGGCGATGCACTTGCCGGGAAAGAGCGTCTTCTGCGAGCCATCGACGATGCCGCGCGCCCAGAGTTTGGCGAGGCCAGGTGAACCGAGTTCGGTGTGGATGCCCAGGTGACGGGCATCATCGAACGCGCCGCCGAGGAACATCAGCGAACTCGGCTGGCCAACACCGACCTGGATGGTGTCGCCATCGCGAATCAACTGGCGGACGTGGTCGGCGATGCTCTGTGCCGCGGGGTCGACTGCAACCATGCCGAGCGATGTCTTCAGCAGGTCGGGCGGGAACGCGTGGAACATCTGCTCGACGAGCGAAAGCTGTTCCGGTGTGGTTTTGCCCAGGAGGTCGAGGAGCTCATCCCGGAACGGCTCGGGCGAAAGCGTGCGGATACGCTCCTCGACGGCTGCGTAGTCGACCGCGGCGATGGCGCCTTCGATAAAGGTGTCGATTTCGCTGACGTGCATCCAGACGTCGCCATGAACCATCGACATGTTCGGGTCGACGATGGCGATCGTCTTCTTGCAGCGCTTCGCGTAGGACTTGCGCTGCCACATGTGGGGGCCAAAGTGGACGTACCCCTGCTCGTTGGGCGGGCTGCACGGTGTGAGGAAGACGTCGGGCATGCGAGCTTCCTCGCGGCCGGCGTCGAAGGCCTTCATCCCGAGCATGAACGTGTTCGGGAGGTAGGTGGCGACCTTCGCGTCGTGGGCGGGGCGCATGGTGTCGCCGATAAAGATCTCGATCTCACGCTCGCCCTGGAACGCGGCCGGGTTGAAGAGGTCGGGGTTGCCGGGCGCGAGCGTCCGGAAGTCGACACGGCCCAGTTTCTGGGCGCGTGCAACGAAGGCGGTCACCAGGGGCGCGGGGCAGAGGATGGTGACCGAAACGAGGTCGCCTTCGTTGATGATTTCGACAGCCTGGTCGGCGGACTTCAAACGCGACTGGTAGTCGTCGCGCCAGTTCTGGTAGCGAATGCTCACGGATGAACCTCGGGTGTGGCTTTGCGGCCGGATTCTACGGACGTGGTGAGGATGCGTCGCGTCCGTGCTCAGCGCGTGGGCCTCTGCTAGAGTGCGGGCGACCACGTAGGTCGCCCAATCCCCTCGACGGAGCCACCCGTGCAGGCACTCGACAACGTGCGCATCCTCGACCTGACGCAGCACATCGCCGGCCCCTACGCCACCAAGTTGTTCGCCGACTTCGGCGTGGATGTCATCAAGATCGAACGCCCGGGCGGAGATATCGCCCGCCGCCTTGGGCCGTTCAAAGGCGGCGCCAAACATCCGGAGCGTTCGGGCACGTTCTTCTATCTCAACTGCAACAAGCGCTCGGTCGTACTCGACCTGACGCGCCCGGAGGGTCGTGACGCTCTCGCCGCGCTGGCGAAGACGGCCGACCTGGTGGTCGAGAGCTTCGCACCGGGGAAGCTGGACGCCCTCGGAGTTGGCTATGACTTCTTCAAGGCACTCAAGCCCGAGGCGCCGGTCATCTCGATTTCGAACTTCGGGCAGACCGGCCCGTACCGCGATTACGCCCTGAACGATCTCACGCTCTACGCGTTCGCAGGCGAGATGTACTCGATGGGGGAGACGGACCGCGAGCCGGTGAAGATGGCCGGCACGGCGGCGCTGTTCGAGTCGGGCTCCGCGATCGCGGTCGGTGCGATTGGCGCGCTGTTCGCCTCGAAGCGGCACGGCATCGGCCAGCATGTTGATATTTCGCTCGCCGAGACGCACTTCGGCGGGGTGGACCGGCGGCATGCGACGGGTATCGCCTTCCAGTTCAGCGGCCGAAAGACGATCCGGTTGGCGAGCCACGGCGGTGGCATGCCGCAAGGCATCTACCCGTGCGCTGACGGGTACGTGGACTTCACGAACGCCGGCCTGCGGCCGGATCGCGTGGCCGAAATGTTGAACCACGCCGACTGGCTCAACGATCCCCGTTACAGCGACCCAATGCAACGCATGAACCCGGTCGTTATCGAAGAGTGGAACGGGAACTTCATCGGCTGGTGCATCGAGCGGACCAAGCGCGAAATCTGGGAAGAGGCGCGCCGGGCGAAGGTGATGTGCGGCCCGATGTTCACGATGGAAGACCTGTTCATCGACGAGGCGTTCCGGAACCGTGGCTTCTGGTCGAAGACGGATCACGCCGAACTGGGCGAAGTCACCATCCCCGGGCGGCCGCTGCGGATGGAGCGGGGAGGCTGGGAGCTTCGGCGCGCGGCGCCACTGCTCGGCCAACACACGAAGGAAGTCCTGTCCGAAGTTGGCCTGAGCGCCGACACGATCGCCGCTGCCTCTGGAGGTGCTGCGTGAACCCGAAACCCCTCGAAGGCGTGCGCGTTATCGACCTCTGTGTCGTGTGGGCCGGGCCTTACGCAACGATGTTGCTGGCCGACCTGGGCGCGGAAGTGATCAAGCCCGAGAACCCATTTGTCTTCCAGCCGATGACCCGCGGAGCGATGGCCCGGCCGCCGCAGATCCTGGCGGACACTGGCATCGCATGGTCGGGCGGGATGCCAGACGGCAAGGTCGGTGCGCGCCCGTGGGACTACAGCCCGACATTCGTCAGCCTGTACCGGAACAAGAAGAGTTTCACGGTGGACATCCGCCGGCCGGAGGGCCTGGACATCCTCAGGCGGCTGGTCGCCGAGTCCGACGTTGTCTACGAGAATAACGCGACGGGCACGATGGAAGGCTTGGGCATTACCTACGAGTGGCTGAAGGAAGCGAACCCGAAGATCATCTTCGTCCGGGTGCCGGCCTACGGGAACGACGGGCCGTACGCGCGTGCCCGCGCGCTGGGCGTCCACCTCGAAGCGGTGATGGGCCACACGCTGCTGCGCGGCTATGCCGACGCCGACCCGTCTTCGAACACCGCCATCTACTCCGGGGACTACCTCGCGGGGGCGCAGGGAGCGTTCGCGGTGATGACCGCGCTCTGGCACCGTGACCGCACAGGTGAGGGCCAGCTCATCGAGATCGCACAGGCCGAGAACGCGGCCGCGATGTTCACGCAGGCGATCATGGACTACAGCCTCAACGGGAACATCCAGGGGGCGATGGGCAATCGCGACGTCCACGGGCGCGCGCCGTTCGGTGTCTACCCGGCGCTTTCGCCGGGGGATGCATCGACGATGGATGACCACTGGGTCTCCATCGGAATCGAAGACGATGGGCAATGGCGGGCGTTCGTCGAGGCGATCGGCAGCCCGGCGTGGGGCGCGGACCCGAAGTTCGCGACCAATGCCGGCAGGCTCGAACACCACGACGAGCTGGACACGCTGATCGCGGCATACACCGCCACGCAGGACGACTACGACTTGATGCACCGCCTGCAGGCCGTGGGCGTTTCCGCAACGCCGGTGCTCGAGGCCTCGCGGATGTATTCGGACCCGCACCTGCGTGCGCGAGACTTCTTCAAGACGCAGACGCAGGAGGCTTCGGGCACGTACGAGTACGTGGGGCCGCTCTGGAAGATGCCAGCGACACCGATCGAGTACTACCAGCCGCCGGTGATGTTCGGCGAGCACAACGAGTACGTGTACCGCGAACTGCTGAAGGTGTCGGACGCGGAGTTCGAAGCCCTGAAGGCAGGCGGGCACGTGACCACCGAATACGACGCCAGCGTGCCATGATCAGCGACGGCCCGCTGATGTACCACGAGTCGGCGGGCTGGTTCCACCTGCTGACCGCGCCGGAGGAGTATGCCGAAGAGGCGGCGTTTTACTTCCGCGTGGCTCGAAGTGCGCTCGGGCGCACGCCGGCGTCATGGCTCGAACTTGGGTCGGGCGGAGGGAACAACGCGTCGCACTACGCGGCGTGGGTGGAGGCCGAGGTGGTGCTCTCCGACCGTTCCGCGGAGATGCTCGCACTCAGCCGCACGCTGAACCCGGGGCTCGATCACGTGCAGGGCGACATGCTCGACATCCGTCTCGGGCGGACGTTTGACGTGGTGTTTATTCACGACGCGGCCAGCTACCTGACCACAGAAGAGCAACTCGGGCGGCTTGCGGCGACGCTGCGCAGCCATTGCTCGCCGGGAGGCGTGGTTGTCGTCTGCCCCGATGCGACGGCGGAGACGCTGACGTTCGACACCGACCACGGCGGGCATGACGGCGATGGCCGGGCGATGCGGTACCTCGAGTGGTCGATACCGGGGCGCCCGGGAACGTTCGAATACGTGGTCGACTATGCCTACATCTACCACGAAGACGGCAAGCCGCCGCGGGTGGAGTTCGACCGGCATATCAACGGCGCGCTGCCCCAGGTGAGTTGGCTTGGGGCGCTGAGGGGCGCCGGGTTCGAAGCATGGACGGAGCCGTTTGTGCACAGCGAAGTGCCCGACGGCGGTGTCATCTTCGTCGGGCGGCTGGCGACCTGAGAACTTCCGCACCACTCGCTACAATGCCTCCGCACGAATTCTTCGCAACCCAAGAGGGACACAGGAGGGACTCCGATGGCTGACGTTGGCCTGCCCGTTGACGAGAAGTACGCCCCACCAGCGCGCGTGAGCGAGGGCGCACTCGTTGCCTCGCAAGAGGAGTACGAGCGGCTGTACCGGCGCAGCATCGAGGACCGGGACGGGTTCTGGTCGGAGATGGCCAACCAGTTCATCACCTGGGACAAGCCGTTCGACAAGGTGTCGGAGGAGGACCTGAGCGCCGGGAAGATCGCCTGGTTCCTCGGCGGGAAGCTGAACGTGAGTGTGAACTGCCTCGATCGGCACCTGGCGACGCGCGGTGACAAAGTCGCGCTCCTGATGGAAGGCGACGAGCCGGGAACGGTGCGTTCGATGACGTACCGGCAGGTGTACGAAGAGACCTGCCGGCTCGCCAACGCCCTGCGCAAGCGCGGAATCAAGAAAGGCGACCGCGTGGCCATCTACATGGGTATGGTTCCCGAACTGGCGGTGGCGATGCTCGCCTGCGCACGGATCGGCGCGGTGCACTCGGTGATCTTCGGCGGATTCAGCCCGCGGTCGATCCGGGACCGGGTGGAGGACTCGCTCTGCCGGGCGATCATCACCCAGGACGAGGGAAAGCGCGGCGGCCGCGCCGTTGCGCTCAAGGCGAACGTTGACGAAGCACTCAACGCCGCCGGTCACAGCATCGAGTTCGCGATCGTCTTCAAGCACACGGGATCTCCGGTGAACATGGTCGAAGGCCGCGATGTATGGTGGCACGACGTTGTCCCCGGCGAGGCGGCGGAAGCGGCCCCGGAGAGCATGGACAGCGAAGACCCGCTGTTCGTGCTCTACACGAGCGGTTCGACGGGGAAGCCGAAGGGCGTCGTGCACACCCAGGCGGGCTACCTGCTTTACACGATGGTCAGCCACAAGTACGTGTTCGACCTGCGTGAGGACGATATCTACTGCTGTGCGGCCGACGTAGGTTGGATCACCGGGCACAGCTACATCGTGTACGGGCCGCTCGGGAACGGCGCTACGAGCGTGATGTTCGAATCGATCCCGAGCTACCCGGACGCCGGGCGGTACTGGGACATGGTCGACCGGCTTGGTATCACCATTCTCTACACGGCGCCGACCGCCATCCGGGCCATCGCCCGCGAAGGCGACAGCTTCGTCACGCCGTACAGGCGGACGAGTCTCCGGGTGCTCGGCAGTGTCGGCGAACCGATCAACCCGGAAGCGTGGCGCTGGTACTACAACGTGGTCGGCGAAGGGCGGTGCAGCATCGTCGACACCTACTGGCAGACCGAGACGGGCGGCCACATGATCACGGGACTCGCGGGCGCCACGGTGATGAAGCCCGGCTCAGGTTCGGTTCCGTTCTTCGGTGTCGAGCCGTGTGTTGTGGATGAGGCCGGTGTGGAACTCGAAGGGAACTCCGTGAGCGGTCGGCTCTGCATGAAGGCCTCGTGGCCGGGGATGATGCGCACGGTCTACGGCGACCACAACCGGTTCATGATCACGTACCTGGCGACGTACCCCGGCAAGTACTTCACCGGCGACGGGTGCTATCGCGATGAGGACGGGTACTACTGGATTACCGGGCGCGTGGACGACGTGCTCAACGTCGCCGGGCACCGCCTCGGCACCGCCGAAATCGAAGGCGCGCTGGTCGGCCATGACGCCTGCGCCGAGGCAGCGGTGGTGGGCTACCCGCACGATGTGAAGGGCACGGCTATTTACGCCTACGTGCTGCTCAACGCCGGCTACAAGGGTTCGCCGGAGTTGGCGAAGTCGCTACGGGACGCTGTCCGCACGGACATCAGTCCGATCGCTACGCCGGACAAGATCCAGTTCGTCGAAGGACTGCCGAAGACGCGCTCAGGGAAGATCATGCGGCGCATCCTGCGCAAGATCGCCGAGGGCGAACCGGAGAATGTCGGCGATGTGACCACGCTGGCCGACCCGGCGGTGGTGCAGGACATCATCGTTGGTTCGGCGAAGGCGGATTAACAGGAATCCCAGGCCTGTCGTCCCCCACCCAGGCGAAGGAGAGCGTGCGCGAGCGGTTACGGGGTGGAGGTATCGACCGCGAGGTCGATTCGCCAGAGGCCGCGGACGACGGATCTTCCCGAGCGGCACGAGGGGAATTCCTCCCGATGCCGTGGTTCAAGTTCGTGGATCGACTATAGCAGCGGCTTCGAACGGGAAGCGGAAGATTCGCCGGGAAGCTGTTCGCACCCCGCGAAACATCCTGTTACAATCCGGCCCGCACACTGTCTGCCCGGTTGGCGGGCTGGCTCGGTCGCGCCCCGGGCGCGGCGTCTATATTCGAAAGGGACACGTAAACCGCATGGATCTTGGCCTCAGCGAAGAACAAGAACTTCTGAAGAACTCCGCCCGTGAGTTCCTCGAAAAGGAGTGCCCGGAAGAGCACGTCCGCGCGATGGAAGAGGACGACAAGGGCTACAGCCCCGCTCTCTGGAAGAAGATGGCCGACCTCGGCTGGCAGGGTCTCATGATCCCCGAGGAGCAGGGTGGCGCCGGGTTCTCCTTCCTCGACCTCTGCGTGCTCGTCGAGGAATTCGGGCGCGCGCTCGTTCCCGGCCCGTTCATTCCGAACGCCGTCTGCGCCGCCGAACTGATCGCCGCCGGTTCCGCCGACCAGAAAGCGAAGTACTTGCCGAAGGTTGCCGATGGCACCGCCATCCACACCTACGCCATCACCGAGCCGAGCGGCCGCTGGGACCGCGAGGGCATCGAGATGAAGGCTGCCGCGAGCGGCGCCGATTTCGTGCTCAACGGCACGAAGCTGTTCGTGCCCGATGCGCATGTGGCCGACTATCTCCACGTCGTCGCGTGGAAGCCCGATGGGCGCCTGAGCACGTTTATCGTGCCGCGCGACCAGGCCGGTGTTTCGGTGACCGTTCTGAAGACGATCGCCAGCGACAAGCAGGCGGAAGTCGTCCTCAAGGACGTGAAGGTTGCTGCCGCCGACGTGATCGACATGGACGAGAAGCAGGCGGCCGCGCTCCGCAACATGGCCACCTGCCTCGAGTGCGCTTACCTCGTGGGTCTCGCACAGCGCGACTTCGAGATCTCGGTGAACTACGCCAAGGAGCGCGTGCAGTTCGGCCGCCCGATCGGCTCGTTCCAGGCCATCCAGCACAAGGCCGCCGACATGGTGACCGACGTTGATGGCATGCGGTTCATCATGTACAAGGCCGCCTGGGCGACCAGCGAAGGTGAAGACAGCGCCGACATGGACACGGCGATGGCGAAGGCCTGGTGCAGCGACGCCAGCCGCCGCGTGGTGGCCCACGGCCAGCAGATCCACGGTGGCATCGGCTTCACGAAGGACTACATCATCCAGCTGTTCTTCCGCCGCCAGAAGCGGGCCGAACTGTTCTGGGGCGACGGCGACTTCCATCGCGAGCGCGTCGCGCAGATGTTGGAAATCTAGTTTCCGGCAATCACGAACCCTCGACGAGGCGCCCCAACCGGGGCGCCTCGTTTGCATTGATGCATGGTGTGGCACGGGTCGGTAGTGGATCTCCCGCTAGCGCTGAAGCCGAAAGTGGCTTCACAATGCGCGCGCGGGGAAGCAAGAAGGAAGGGAACCTATGAATCTGAAACGGTGGATCCTCTACGCAAGTGTCGCGACGCTTGCCATCGGCGCCATGGCCTTCACGGCCTGTGGCGGCGACGACGATGATGGTGGCAGTGGCGACAGCGGGAGCAGTTCGAGCGGTGGCACCGGCAGCGACGAGAAGTTCGTCGCGGACATCTGCAAGGCGGGGGCCAAGTTCTCGAAGGACCTCGAGAAGGCCACGGCGAACCTGGGCAACAGCACGGACCCGAAGAAGGCCGCGCAGTCGCTGGCGGAGCCTTTCGAGGACTTCTCCAACGCATTCGCCAAGGCGAAGCCCCCGAAGGACCTGAAGGAGTGGCACGATGCGGCTGCCGATAAGCTGAAGGAGGCCGCGGCATCGCTGAAGAAGGGCGACCTCGAAGCCGACATCTTCACGCAGGACGAGCCGTTCCCGGACCCGCCGAAGGAAGCCTCGGACCGCCTCACCAAGATTGCCGACAAGAACAAGGACTGCCAGGACGCCGACTTCTCGTTCGGCGAATAACCCGGGTAGCGTTCACTAACGTCGAAGGCCCGCCGGCACCGGCGGGCCTTCGTCCGTCTTCGACCGTTAGCGAAAACCTGACACGCTAGCGCGAAATGAGGACACGGGAGAATCGCCGCCTCCGCACGTGGCCCGCGTGGTTGTTCGCTTTTGCCGTGCTCGCGGCCGGGATTGCCGTGGTTGCGGCGGCACGCCCGGAGAATGCGGCAGCGGGCGACGGCGTGTTCGTGGTCGTAAGGCACACGCTGACGCTGAGCGACGACGGTTCGGTGGCGGTCGACCGCGAAGAGTCGACAGTGTCGGCGCAGTACGTGGTGAATGCACACCGCTGGGCGGCGAGTTCGATGCCGATTTCAGTGCGATTCAACCCCGCGGGCCAGCCAGCAGACTACGGCATGGCGGCGATCATCCAGAACGCGACGAACACCTGGAACGCGGTTACGCCCTCGACCTTCAGCTATGGCTGGGACGGGACGTCTTCGGGCGGAGTCGGTTCGTGCGGAGACGCGATCGACACGGACGGGCAGAACACGATCAAGTTCGAACCACTGACGGGAGTGACGCTTGGCCGGACATGCACGGTGTGGAGCGTGAGCCAGGGGCCGAACGCCAAACTCGTTGAGTTCGACATGGAACTCGACTCCGACGCGGATACGTGGTCGACGGCCAACCCGCCGCCGGCTGGCAAGTACGACCTGGCCTCCACGGTGCTTCATGAACTCGGTCACGCGGCGGGCCTCGGGCATTCGAACGATGCAGCGGCGGTGATGTTCCCGACTCTCAAGAACGGGACGAGTAAGCGAGCGCTCACCGCCGACGACATCACGGGAATGCAATCGGCCTACCCTGGCGGCGCGCCGGCAACGCCAACGACGGGACCACTGCCGCCGACGACACCGCGGGCACGGGCGATAGCGCTGGCCGCGGATTCCGCGCCGGGCCAGGCGCCGCCGACCCCCACGCCGGCGACGCCGACCGCGGTAGCGACGGCGACGAAGAGTCCGACACAGGCGCCAACGGCCATACCTTCATCGGGAGTGCAGGCGTACGGCGCGACGTGGTATGTCTCCGAGTACACAGGAACCGTCTACGTCGAAGGGCTTGTCCGGAACGGGACGAGCGGACCGGTTGGGTTCGCGAAGGTGACCGCGAACTTCTATGGGCCTGGAGGGCAATTGCTGGCAACCGACTTCAGCTACACCGAGATCGAGACCATCCCGGCGGGCGGGACATCGCCGTTCACCATCCTGCTCATCGACCCGCCGGGCGGGATTACGAGCGTCAACGTCCTCGTGACTGACTACGACACGACGCCGTTCGACCCGCCGGTCAGCGGGCTCAGCATCGTAGTGTCAAACGTCTACCGGAACATCATCGGGACCGTGCACGTCGTGGGGACGGTGACGAATACCTCTGGTCTGACCTACACCTACGTGAAGCCGATTGGCGCGTTCGTCGATGGGTCGGGAACGGTGATTCGTGCCGATTTCACGTTTACCGAGCCATCGACACTGGGGCCGGGCGCTTCGGGGACGTTCGACATGCTCTTCATCGGCGCACCAGACGGGATGGAGTCGGCGGACTTGCTCACGTGGGTGGACGCCGACCAGTAAGGCCGGCTATCGCGCGGCAGTGGCGAGCGGGTAGGCCCATTCGCGCCGTTCCCACGGTACGGGCGGTTCATCGCGCCAGCGGGGATCGAGCCGGGGCGTGGACCAGTGAGCCGGCGGCGACCACTTCGGCCACGAGCCGTCAAAGGGCACACCGCGAGCATCAATGAGGCCGATGGCGCCGCGCGCGGCATCCTCGACGCTGGCGCCGAACTCCTCCGAGAACTGGCCACCGGAGACAAGCGTCTCGAACTCCTCGCGGTCTTTCCAGCGCCAGGAGAAGTCGGGCGCGACCATGATGTCGAGCGCGTGATCATTTGTGTCGAAGCCGACGGGTGTCCGGCGGAACGGTTCTTCGAAGTTCACGTAATAGTTCGCGAACTCGTGCGCGCCAGCAGACCAGAAGAGCCAGACCGAATACTGCCGCCCCGGGAACATCAGCCGGAGGACGTCGCGGCGCCATTCACCTTCGGCAAGCTCGCGGCCACCCTGCGTGGTCGGCTGCCAGCGCATGAAGGTTGCACCGGCCGGGATGTAGAGCGCGGTCAGGTCGCCGTCGTCGTGGACGACCCGGAACGGCCAGGTCATGCCGACGCCACTGCCGAATCGCGTTATGTACCGAAGTACGACGTCCTCGCCAGGTTCGAAGTAACGCGTGGTCACGGTATCAGTGTGAATGTCCGCCTGGACCGTGCGAGTGGCCGTGGCCGCCGAAGGGGTCGGCGCCGCCGGCGAGATCGCCAGGTCCACCATCATCGTCTCCCCCGTCGCTATCCCACGGGGCCGGACCATCGCCGACCGACGCCTGGGCGACACCAACAACCGCCCAGTTGCCCATGGTCTTCTTCGCCTGCTTGCCACACTTTGGGCAGGGGATGGTCTGCAAAACGTCGGACATCGGCATCCGCTTGTCGGTGCGGGTTCCGCATGAGGGACAGAGGTATTCGTAAAGGGCCATGGGACGATCGTGGAAGCAAGAAGGCGAGCAGGCAAGCCTGCCCGCCTTCGCGGTGGTTACTGCGCCCGCGGGAGCGGGGTCGGCGTGTTGCGCGGCGGCACGGGCGTGCGCGTCGGCATGGGCGTGCGCGTTGGGGTCGGGGTGATGGTCGGGGTGGCCGTCGGTGGGCCTGGTGTCGGCGTGTCGGTCGGCACTGCGGTCGACGTCGGCGGCTCCGTCGTCTCGCCCGGGTCGCTCGGGGTGGAGGAATCGGGCGTGGGCGTGTCGGTCGGCTCCGGAGTCGGAGTCTCTCCGGGGCGGAGGGTCGGAGTCGCCGTCGGTGTCCAGGGGATGACTTCCTTGCCGGGAATCTGCATAAAGTCCTTTGGATCGAGCGGGACGTCCCTGTAGCGCAATTCCACGTGGACGAAGCCGTCGTCTTCGCCCATGCCTACCGCGGTCGACTTCGAGACGTTGTTGCCATTGCCGACGCGGGTGCTGGCGAGCCAGCCAACGACGGCCTTGAAGTTGCCACCGCAGTCGACGATGACGTGGGTCCCGAGCGTCTCGTTGTTGCCTACTTCGGCGACGACGCCTTCGCAGGGCGACTCCACCGGCACGTTCTTCAGGCCCGTGAGCGAGAAGTCGACGCCTGTATGAACCTTGCCGTCGGCGCGGGCGCTGCCAAAGTAGTCTTCGACGCCGGAGTGGACGCTCAGGGGCAGCTTGAAGCGCTTACCACCGGCAATGAGGTATTCCTTGATATCCGGCTTGGCGGCGTTCTGCGGGATTGTCCCGGCGCCTTCGTTGGCGCCCGCGACCTTCTTCGCAGGGTCACGCGTCGGGGCGACCTTCGGCAGTTCCGTGGGCTTTGGTTTGTCCGTGGTCTGTGCTTGTGAGTTGCTGGCGCCAGAATCCGGCGTGACTTCGCCGCCACCGCCGAAGGCGCACTTGCCGACGAAAGCGAACACAGCAAGCAGCGGCACGGCCGCGAGCAGGTAGAGCGGCGTAAGGCGCCTGTCTTTCGAGCCACTCTCCCGGTACTTCGGACCGTAGAACCCCTTGCCTGGCGGCATCCTCACACCTCACTTCAACGTCCCCGCCCAGTATCAGGCGGGAGACCGTCGGACTTCGCTCAGGGAGTACCCTGTTTCGAATCGACAAACTGGAGCAGGTCGCCCGGTTGCACGGCGGCGGCGGTACCGGCGCGCATTTCGATGACACCCTTCGCGCCTTTTCCGCCAAGTGCTACTCCGGTCCACGGCCGAACGTTCTGTGCCACCTTCGTTACGCGGTTGGCGGCGTCGTAGAAGATGGCGTCGATGGGGAATCGCATGAACATCATGTGGATGGAGCCACAGGGCCGGATGTCCAGCGCTTCGCCGTCCTCGAGGTGTCCGCGGAACATCAGTCCGCGTGTCCGGCTGAGCACGCCGTGGGCGGGGCGAACATCGGTGGCGACCACACCCTTTCCGGCGACCGCAACGCTGACCATGCGACACTCCCCGGGGTTCCGAAGACGGAACCCTACGTTTGATGTATCGGCCCGGAGGCGCCGCATCATCAGCCACACCGAATGCAAAATCGGGGTAAACGGAAGACCCGAAGCAGATTGCGCGAGACTCCCGGCGCGGGGATAGTTCGGCCCTAAATCAAGAGGTTGCGCCCCCTTTATGCCCCGTCCCCGAACTGGTCTTGGACAGGGACTCGAAGCCCTGGTTCCGCCGCTGCGTGAGTCTTCCATCGCGCCGTTCACCAACGCCACCAACGCGAACGCAGCGTGGGAAGTCGCGGTGCTCCGGAAGACGCGACGGCGGCGCTGCAGGCTCACGATCGCGCCGTCCAGCTTCCTCCAAGCGCCTGAGCGCCGGACACTCAAGGCATCGACCATGCTGGCACTTGGCGCGCTCGGCGCCGCCGGCTGGGAACTGACCGCGGTGGCCGGCGACAGGTTTTATCTGAAGCGGCCCGCGGCCCGGCAGGAGGACTGATACGCGAGGCACGGAAGCGCGTATATTTCGCCGCGAGCTAAGGAACATCGGAGGGACCCCATGACCTACCAGCCTGCCCGGATGCGCTTCGGCATCTTTCTCGCGCCGTTCCATCGCGTCGGCGAGAACCCGACCGTCGCCCTCGATCGGGACCTCGAACTGATCGAACACCTCGACAAGCTCGATTTCGACGAGGCATGGATTGGCGAACACCACAGCGCCGGCTGGGAGATCATCGCGTCGCCCGAGTTGATGATCGCGGCGGCGGCGCAGCGGACACGAAGCATCAAACTCGGCACGGGCGTGAGTTCACTGCCGTACCATCACCCGTTCATCCTGGCGGACCGGATGGTGCAACTCGACCACATGACCCGGGGCCGCGCGATGTTCGGGGTTGGCCCGGGGGCGCTCACGTCCGACGCCTATATGCTCGGCATCGACGCCCTCACGCAGCGGCAACGCATGGACGAGGCGCTCGGCGTCATCCTGCGGCTGTTCAGGGGCGAGACGGTCACGCACGCGTCGGACTGGTTCACGATGAAGGAAGCGCGCCTCCAACTGGCGCCCTACACCTACCCCCACATGCCGGTCGCGGTCGCGTCGACATTCTCTCCAGCGGGGCCGCAGACCGCGGGCCGGCACGGCGTGGGCGTCCTGTCGGTCGCGGTCTCGCAGCCCGGCGGGTTGATTTCCCTGGCGAAGACGTGGGAGATGGCGGCCGAAGCCGCCGAGAAGGCGGGCCAGGAGATCAGCCGCGACGATTGGCGGCTGGTCATCCCGATTCACCTCGCCGACAGCCGCGAGGAGGCGATTGCGGATGTCGACCTCGCGAATCAGCGCTTCAACAAGGACTACTTCGAAGACACGCTGGGACGGCCGGCGGACCCTTCGATCCCCGGCGACATGGCCTCGCAGGTTGCCCGCGGCGGCGCCATCGTGGGCTCACCAGACGATGCCATCGCAGCGATCGAACGGATGCAGGAACTCAGCGGCGGTTTCGGCGCTGTGCTGGGACTCGCGCACGAGTGGGCTTCGTGGGAGAAGACGAAGCACAGCTACGAACTCTGGGCGCGCTTCGTTGCGCCGAAGTTCCAGAGCCAGCTTGGACGCATTGAGGGCAGCCACGGCTTCGTGGCCGGGAACCGGACGACGATCTTCGGGCCAAACGCCGCGGCAATCGGGAAAGCGTTCGTCGACGGTGGCGTTGCGCTCCCCGAAGCGATGCTCGGCCGGATGCAGCGCGGGAACACGTAGGGCCGGCGGCGGGAACCGGGGCGCCTGCGGTAGACTCTTGGTCGTGCCGTACGCCCGCGTCAACGCCGCCCGCATCTACTACCAGCAGACCGGCGCCGGTCCGGACGTCATCTTCCTCCACGGCGCCGGCGGGAACCACCTGATGTGGTGGCAGCAGGTGGCGGAGTTTTCGCGCACCTATCGCTGCACCACCTTCGATGCCCGTGGCTGGGGGCTTTCGAGCGGAAACATGGCAGTCGGCCGGTTTTCGCTGGGGACCGATCTTGTCGCCCTGCTGGATCACCTCGGCATCGAGCAAGCGCACATCGTCGCGCAGTCGATGGGCGGGCGAGCGGTGGCCGGGCTCACGCGCCTGGCGCCCGGGAGGATTCGCTCCGTAGTGCTCTGCGGGACGACCGCGGGAGCGACGAATGACCGGGTTCGCGAACTGCAGGACGAACTAAAGGAAGAGCGCGGCGACGGCGGTCTGCGAGAACACGCGCTAGCGCAGGGCTTCGAGGAAGCGAACCCGGGCCTCGCGGTGCTGTACCGCCAACTCAACGCGGTCAACCCGCCGCGGCCGAAGGGCTTGCTCGGGCGTCCGCCTGCCACGTACCGCGGGAGCACACACGAGATGATTGCGAACCTCCACGTGCCTGTGCTCTACATCGTCGGCGAGCACGACATGATCACCTCGCCGGAAATGATCCGCGAGGCGCAGGGGCTGATACCCGGCGCCGAGTACTACGAGGTGAAAGGCGCCGGGCACTCGTGCTATTTCGAACGCGCGGGCGAGTGGAACCGGGTGGTGCTGGACTTCCTCTCTCGAGCCTGAGGAAATGGCGCAGGTAAATGAGCGGTTGCCATTAGGTGAATACCAAAGTTATTGTCTACCTCCCATGGCATGGATGTTCCGCTGGCTGAACGGTCTGGTCGCGCGCCTGCGTTCGCAACAGGATGCGACGGGCGGCAACGCATGGGTCGAGCCATCCAATGCAATAACGCGCGCCATCCTCGGCGGGACGGTCGCGGAGTTGCCACCGCTCGGGGCGGCCACCGGGCAGGCTGAGATTGTGGAGATGCCGCAGCGGACCGCGGCCCCGGCCACACGCACCGCCGCACGTGTACGCCGCCGCCGCGCGACGCGCGCCGCCTGATCCGTCTGCCACTCGGCTATACTCTCGTCATGGCCATCTACGAGTACTACTGCCCCACCTGCCGGACGAAGTTCGAACAGCGCCGACCGATGTCGGAAGCTTCCACTGCGACGAAGTGCGAATCCGGTCATCGCGCCGAGCGGACGGTTTCGGCGTTCGCGATGAGCCGCGGCGGCACGGCGCTGCTCGACGAAGCGCCCATGAGCGGCGGCGGATGCTGCGGTGGCGGCGGGTGCGCCTGCGCGAGCGCGAATTAGCTCAGGAATGCAGAGCGGGCGCCTCGCGACGGTCCACAGCATGGTTGGCCCCATGACGGCGCCCGAACACGAGGTAGAGCGCTGAGGTCGCGACGACAGCGAACGCCTGGACAACCGTGAGGGCGCCGACGACGTAGGTCATCTCCTCCCAGAACGGTTCGGGGAACATCTGGATCAGCCGGTCACGCGCCGGGTCGAGTTCCCAGAGGTCGTTGCGGAAGGCGATTTCGTGGAAGCGCGTCCAGGCAGCGTCGAAGCCGGTAACCGCGAACACGCCGACGGCCCCCACCAGGAGCATCCCCAGGCCTACGCCAAAGAGCGAGTAGCGCGCGAGGTCGCGCGGGCTTCGTTCACGCGCCCAGAGCACAACCAGCCCCACGTAGAGGAGCAGCACCGCGAGGGAGACCTCGTTCAGCAGGAAAACGCCGCGCATGAGCGTCTTCACGTCGCGCATGTGGTCGGTCTCGCGTTCGTTGAAGAGCGAGGTCTCCTGGCCGTCGATGACCACGGGTATCCGAAGCACCGAGCGATCGTCCTCGAAATAGCGCGTGATGTCGTCGGAGGCGGTATCGAGTTGGGCGAGCGAGACCTGTGTCGTCGCTTCGACGTGATGGCGGCGGAAACCGTCTTTCGAGAACCAACTGTCGCCGGCGACGAAGCGCACGTTCGCAGTCACGAGGAAAACCGGCAAGGCGACGATGTAGAGCGCGGTGGCAAGGAAGGCAAAGGTCTTCATCTACGGCTGGGCGCGGCCCATCGGCATCGTGCTCCGCTCACCAGCGAGGGTCAATCGTAACCCGCTGGTCTGGTAGACTCGGAGCACATCCGGCGCTCAGCGCCGCTTCTGCCTGCCGCACGATACTTCCCTGGAGCTCCCCAACCGAATGACAGCACCGAGTGCAACCACGCCCGAATTGGAGTTCATTTTCAATCCGCGTTCGATCGCTATTGCCGGCGTTTCAGCCAAGGAGGGCACGGCATTTGGCGGTGGCGGGTTCGTCTCGTCGCTCCAGGAGATCGGCTTCCGCGGGCCTATCTACCTCATCCACCCGACGGCCCCGGCGATTCGCGGACTCAAGTGCTACCCGACGTTGGCAGACATCCCCGATAACGTGGACTACGTAATCTCGTCGGTGAACGCGCGGTTCGTGCCGCAGTTGCTCGAAGACTGCATCACGAAGGGCGTTCGCGTCCTGCATCTTTTCACCGCCGGGTTCACGGAAACCGGCGACGTAGAACGCGCGAAGATGGAGCAGGCGGTGGTGGCGCGGGCGCGGCAGGCTGGCATCCGGCTGATTGGGCCGAACTGCATGGGCCTCTACGTGCCAGAGTCGCGGCTGGCCATGATGCAGGGCCAGATCGCCGAGTCCGGTCCGGTGGGTATGGTCTCCCAGTCCGGGATGAACGCCGGCGAATTCGTCCGCTACGCGACTCCCCGCGGTATCCGCTGCTCGAAGGTTATCAGCTTCGGCAACGGGGCGGACCTCAAGGCAGCGGACTTCTTCGAGTACCTGACCGACGACCCGAAGACCGAGATCATCGTGGCCTACCTCGAAGGGATCCAGGACGGACCCCGGCTGGCGTCGGCGATCCGGCGCGCCGGCAAAACGAAGCCGGTAGCGATTCTCAAGAGCGGGCGGACCGAGGCCGGTTCGCGCGCGGCAAACTCACACACCGCGTCGCTTGCCGGGTCACTGCAGATTTTCGACGCCCTCTGCCGGCAAGCGGGAGCGCTCCGGGTGGAAAGCCTCGAGGAGTTGGTCGATACGGCGATCGCCTTCCGGTTCGTGAAGAAGCTCAACGGGCCGCGGATCGTTGTGGTTGGCGGCGGCGGCGGCGCGAGCGTCCTCGCCGCGGATGACCTGAACGCGGTCGGGCTCGAGCTTCCGGCGCTGCTCCCGGAGACGCAGGAAGCGCTCGCGAAAGTGACCCACGAAGCCGGCACCAGCATCCGCAATCCGATTGACACGACGAGCCTGTGGGAAGACGAAGGGTTTGAGGCGACGCTGATGCCGCCCGCAACCGCCCCGAACGTCGATGTGCTGTTGTACCACACGAGCTTCGGTGGCGGCGGGCCATCCGCGCGGTTCACCGACGTGCGCGGACGCATGCACCGCCAGGCCGAGACGCTGGGCCGCATCCAGCGCGAATCGGGCAAGCCGCTGGTCGTAGCGATCCGGCCATCGACGACGGCGGAGGGCTTCGAGCAGGCAGCCGACTTCCAGGAACTCTGCTGGCGAAACGGTCTCGCAACGTTCCCGAGCATCGTCCGCGCGGGCCACGCGCTGGCGAACCTGCTCGAATGGCAGCGCCGCCAGGGGTAGTTTCGAACTCAGCCCGTCGAGCACTTGCACATGTACTGGATAAAGTTGATACAATCAGTCAACTTCTATGCCAGAACTGCTGCTGCGTGATCTCCGCTGTTGCGCGTGGCGCACAGTCTCGTACCGGGCGACCGAGATGGCGGCGGCGCGCGCGCTGATTGAAGGCGCTCATCCGCAAGAAGCGATAGTCGCGAGTTGCCAGCGGCTGGAGGCGTACGGTTTCGGGCCATGTGACTGTCCGGCCCCGGAGCGGCTTGCCGGGCCGGCAGCGCTCGAGCACCTCGCCGGGGTCGCGGCAGGGCTCGAATCGGTCGTGCTCGGAGAAAACCAGGTGATTGGGCAGGTTCGAGCAGCTTTCAAGACTTCACCGCGAGAGCTTCGCCGACTCGCCGACCTGGCAGTCGGCGCTGCCCGGACACTTCGCTCCGAGACGCGCTTCGACAGCCACTCCGGACACCTGCTCGACAAGGCGTTGCGGCTTTCGACGCTGGCGCCGGGCGGACGACTGCTCGTGCTGGGCGTCGGCGCGATGGGGCGGCTGGTGGCAGGTCGGGCGGCAGTCCTCGGGTTCGACGTGACGCTCGCCGCGCGCCGCGCACCCGACGACCTGCCGTTCGCGTTCGTGGAGCTGGGGCGCGTCCCCGAACTGCCTGCGTTCGAGGTCATCGTCGGGTGCCTCGGTTCGGGGGCTGGTGAGATTGCACCGCGAGCGCTCCCGACCGCGCGCCTGCTCATCGACCTCGGCACACCGCGCAACTTCAACGCCCCATCGGGTCCGGGCGTTGTTGCCATCTCCGACATGCTGGATGACGAGCGGCAGCGTCCGCATGCGATGGCCCGGCGCGCCGCGCTCCGCGAACGGCTCGCGGCGATACTCCATGAGCGAGCGGAAGCTGCGTCAATGACGTCCCGGTCTCCGGTCGGCGCACTCCGCGCGGAGATCGAAGCGATTCGGCAGGCGGAAGTCGCACGCAGTCAACGGCTCTACCCCGGCATCTCCGCGGAGGTTCTCGACACGATCACGCGGTCGCTCATCGATAAGGTGATGCACGCACCGACGGCGCGACTCAAGTCACTCGATGAGGACAGCGCACGGGCGTTTTCCGGGTTGTTCACACGCTCGAATTAGGTGAACCAGAGCGGTCGACAACGAGGGGGCGGCTGGTGCGGCTTCGTGGCGGCTCGAGTTGTCCTTCGACCACCGGCTGGCAGGTTGGGCACCAGGCCGTGTGGCGAATGTCGACTCCCTGGGGCGCGGACTTCAGGCGGGTGTGGCAGCGGCGGCACGGTTGGCCGGCTCGCGTGTAGACGTACATGGTCGGGCGGCGCGTCAGCCCGAGTGCGTTCTCCTTGCCCACGCTGGCGCGCAGTAAGGCCTGCGCCTTCACAAGAATCAGCCGGAGTTCGTCGTCCGAGAGTTCGGAGACGCGTCTCCAGGGGTTGATGCGAGCGTGGAACAGTGACTCGTGCTTCCAGATGTTGCCGACACCAGCGACCGCGCGCTGGTCCATCACGGCGTCACCGATGGTGAGCAACTCACGCGAGGGATGGCGCAATCGCCGCAGCGCCTCTTCGATGTCGAAGGCGTCGTCGAGGAGGTCTGGCCCGAGGTTGGCGATGGGTGTGTGGTAGCCGAGGCTACGTTCTTCGACGAGTTCGATGACCGGCGCGCTGAAGTTCACCACCACCGCGCCGTCGACTTCGAGCACAAGGCGGGCTTCGCGCTCCGGCTTCGTCCAGGGTTCGCCCGGGCGGTAGACGTGCCAGCTTCCGTACATTCGCAGGTGCCCGCGCAGAGCGAGGCCGTTGTCGAAACTGATAAGCATGTTCTTGCCCTGCGCACGAACCTCTGTGCAGGTGCGCCCGACGATCTTGTCGACCCTTGGTGTTGGTCCCGGGCCGTGGCTGCGAGCAGCCCGAAGCACCTTACCGAGGAGCGGTTCGCGGATTTTCGCGGCGAACCGGTAGAGCGCGTCACCCTCAGGCATGGGCGAGAGCCTCGGCACGCTCGGGGCGGCGCGTGAATCCGCGAAAGCCCTGTGCGAACCCTGCTTCGCGCAGCAACGGCGCCAGTGGCGACTCCATTGCGGGTACGCCGTCGATGCGTTCGATGGAAAGTCCCCGGCCACCGAGTGCAACCGGATCGGCGGCCAGCGCGCACACGGCGAGAAGCACCGACCGTTCCTCGCTCGCAGCGGGGAAGGTGAGGATGCCGCGACGGGAGCGGTCGAGGTAGAGCAGCGGGACGCCATCGAGGAGTACCACACGCGCACCGGCAACGCGCTGGTAGGCCTTTCGGCCGTCACCTTCGAGGCGTGGCCATGGCAACGTCGCGCCGTATGGCTGCGCGGGGTCGATGGCGGAGAGCACCGTGACCACTGGCTCATCCGGTGGGACTCGTTCGCCGCGAACGCGTTCCGACGCGCCGGGCAGGCAGAACTGGGCCGCGCCGAGCCCCTCGACGAAGTAGCCGCGCCGCACACGCCCTGCGTCTTCCATCGCCTTGAGGACCGGGTAGACCGCCGAGAAGCCGCCCGCAAGGTCTTCGGCGGCGACGCCTTCGCGGGTCACGATGCCGAGCCGTTCGAGCATTGCTTCAGCCCGGGCATGTGCGCGCGCCGTCACCTTCGCGCGCGAGTCATCGAGCGGCAGCCGCCGAACGAGCGACCAGCGGCCCGCGGATTCGGGTGGCAGCTTGGCGAGCCGGCGGGCGCCCGGCTGGTTCGCACGCTTCGGCCAGGCGAGGGCGCGAACCGGGGCGAGCGTGTCGTTCGTGACGGCGCCGGCCCAGACCAACTCCCAGACCTGGTCGAGGACCTCCTGGTAGGGCGCCGCGGCGGCGCTTACGAGGTCGGTGAAGAAAAGTGCGCCGCCGGCCTGTAGCGCCTCCACGATGGCCTGCTGCACGGGTGGGAGGTCGCCGGGAAGTGCGGGGGCCCAGAGGTCGAGCGCTTCGCGGCGCACGAGCGTGATGCGGCCATCGTCCTTGCCGGTTTTGCCGGAACCGAACCATGCGACTTCGCCGGAGGCGATGAGCGAGTCCAGCATCGCTGGCTGAAACTCGCGCACGCGGGCGGGGAGAATCTCATGCTCGAGGGTGGACGCTGCGAGTGAGGCGCCTTCGAGTTGGGTGACGGCGTCGCGAAGCCGTTCGAGGCCGCGCTGTGGCGATGAAATCCCGTGCCAGCCGCGCAAGAACCGCGCATAGGCGGCGCCATCGACCGGTTCGACTTCCTTGCGAAGCCGCGCCAGCGACCGCTTCTTGATCTGGCGCAGCACTTCGGGCTCGCACCACTCGCGCTCGACGCCGCCGGGACGGAAGTCGCCGTGAACGATGACGCCGTCCGCGTCGAGTTCCTCCAGCGTCTCGCGGACGAGCGATTCAGGAAGCGTCCAGCGGCGCGCGGGACCAGCAGTGACGAACGGGCCGTGGGTGCGCGCGTACCGCCGCAGCAGCCCTTCGAGCGCGCCGTCGGTGCGCTTGAGGAAGGATTCGGGCACGCCCTGGGGAATCGACACTCCGAGGGCGTCACGGAATCGGCCGGCATCTTCGATAGCCATCCAGCGGACCGCGCCACCGATCCGCACCTGGCAAGCGCGGCGTTGAGACTCGAGTTCGGCCAGCCACGGTTCGGCCTGGGACGGCGAGACGAGCCGATCCGCTACTTCAGTTGCGTCGAGGTCGCCGAGCCGGCGAAGGAGGTCATGGACCTGGTCGAGTGTGCGTGCCTTGCGACCGTCTGCGAGCAATTGGAGTTCGAGTTCGACCTGGTCGAGTGCGGCCGGGTCGAGCAGTTCACGCAATTCGGCCTCACCGAGGAGATCCCGGAGCAGGTTCCGGTCGAGGGTGAGGGCCTGGGCGCGGCGTTCGGCCAGCGGCGCGTCGCCTTCGTACATGTAGGCGGCGACGTAGTCGAACAAGAGCGAGCGCGCGAACGGCGAGGCCTCTCGCGTCTCGACGCTGGCGATCCGGATCTCGCGCGATTGAACCTGGCGGAGGAGTTCGACCAGCCCCGGGAGGTCGAAGACGTCACGGAGGCACTCGCGGTAGGTCTCGAGAACGATGGGGAAGGAGCCGTAGCGGCTGGCGACGGCGAGCAGGTTGGCGGAGCGCTGCCGCTGCAGCCAGAGCGGCGACCTGGCGCCCGGGCGCTTCCGCGGGAGAAGCAAGGCGCGGCCGGCATTCTCGCGGAAGTGGCTGGCGAACATCGCGGTGTTCGCCAGCCGCGAAACGACCATCTCCTCCACTGTTTCGGGCGAGGGGAAGAGCATTTCGGCGGGCGGTGGTTCTTCTCCGCCTGCGAAGCGGATAGCGATGCCATCGTCACTCCAGATGGTCTGCGCGTCGAAGCCGCTCTGCTCGACAAGGGTGGCTTCAATGGCCTGCGCCCAGGGAGCATGCACCTGGCCGCCGAAGGGCGAGAGCAGCACCATCCGCCAGTCGCCGAGTTCATCGCGGAACCGCTCAACGACGATGGTCTGGTCGGTCGGAAGGTGGCCCGTCTCCTGCTTTTCATCGTGCAGGTAGGCGAGGAGATTCTGGGCGGCGTTGGCGTCGAGGTAGTGTTCGGAAGTGAGGCGCGCAAGGGCCGCGCCGGGATCCTTGATCGCGTCCATCTCGCGCGTGAATTTGCCAATCGCACGGCCAAACTCCAGCGGGCGGCCGATGCCGTCGCCTTTCCAGAACGGCATCTTGCCGGGCTCACCCGGCGCGGGCGAGACGATGACCTGGTCGCGGGTGATCTGTTCGATCCGCCACGTGGTCGCGCCGAGGAGGAAAGTCTCGCCCGGCCGGCTCTCGTAGACCATCTCTTCGTCGAGTTCGCCAACACGCGGCCCGCCGACGCCGAGGAAGACGCCGTACAAGCCCCGGTCTGGGATCGTGCCGGCATTCACCAGGGCGATCGTCCTTGCGTCGCGACGGCTCGAAAGGATGTTGGTGTCGCGGTCCCAGAGGATGCGTGGCTTGAGGTCGGCGAACTCATCGGATGGGTACTGGCCGGAGAGCATCCCGAGCACGCCTTCGAGTTGTTCGCGGCTCAAGGTGGCGAAGTTGTACGACCGGCGGACGAGCGCAAGCAGGTCGTCAACCGGGAGGTCGTCGACGGCGCAGATGGCAACGACCTGCTGGGCAAGGACATCGAGCGGGTTGCGCGGGATCTCGGTCTTCTCGATGAGCCCTTCGCGCATGCGCTGCGTAACGACGGCACACTCGAGAAGGTCGCCGCGGAACTTGGGGAAAATGCGGCCGATGCTGGTGGCGCCAACCTGGTGCCCGGCCCGCCCAACACGCTGGAGGCCGCGCGCGACCGACTTCGGAGACTCGACCTGGATGACGAGGTCGACGGCGCCCATGTCGACACCGAGTTCCATGGAACTGGTGCAGACGAGGCCCGGCAGTTGGCCGGACTTCAGCAGTTCTTCGGCTTCGAGCCGTTGTTCGCGGGAGACGGAGCCGTGGTGGGCGCGCAGCAGTTCCTCGCCAGCGAGTTCATTGATGCGCGCGGCCAACCGCTCGGCGAGGCGCCGGTTGTTCACGAAGAGCAGCGTGGAGCGGTGTGCGCGCACGAGTTCGAGCATCCGTGGGTAGATGGCGGGCCAGATGGACGTGCGCGCTTCGGGGCCGACTTCGGATTCGGGAATAGGCCCGGCGATGTCGCCGAGGCGAGTCATGTCTTCGACGGGGACAACAACCTCGAGGTCGAGGTCGCGACGCGCTCCAGCGTCAGCGATACGAACCAGGCGGTCGCCGGCGAGGTACTTCGCGACTTCCTCGAGTGGCCGCTGTGTCGCCGAGAGGCCGATGCGCTGGAATGGCCTGCCGGTAAGCAGTTCGAGCCGTTCGAGCGAGAGCGAAAGATGAGCGCCGCGTTTCGTGCCGGCCATCGTGTGGATTTCGTCGACGATGACCGTGTCGACGGTCTCGAGGATGGCGCGCACCTGCGAGGTGAGCATGAGGAAGAGCGACTCGGGCGTGGTGATCAGGATGTCGGGAGGGTCGCGGCGAAGGTCGGCGCGATCGCGCGCGGGGGTGTCACCGGTACGGGTGGCGACCGTTATGTCTGGCGGCGGCAACCCTTCACGGGCGGCGGCGATGCGGAGGCCAGCCAGTGGCGCGCGCAGGTTCCGTTCGACGTCGTAGGAGAGCGCTTTCAGCGGCGAGATGTAGAGAACCGAGACCCCGGCGCGCACCGGTTTCCCGTTCTTCCCCAAGGGGAGCGGGGGCCGGTTCGCCAGGCGGTCGAGGCACCAGAGAAACGCGGCAAGCGTCTTGCCGGATCCGGTGGGTGCGAGGAGGAGGGTGTGGTCGCCGCCGGCGATCGCGTGCCAGCCGAGTTCCTGGGCGGGAGTTGGGGCTTCGAAAGTGTCGCCGAACCAGGCGCGGGCGGCGGGCGAGAATCGCTCGATGGCGGAAGTGGAGGCGGCAGCTTTCACCGGCATAGTTTGACAGAAACCGGCGGATTTAGCACACCTGTTCGATTGAGGATTATTCCTTCGTGGAGGCGCGCTTTGCGACCCGCTTGCGGGCCGGGGCCACCAGCGGCGGGATAACTTCGGGCTCACGCGGCGGCGCGGTGACGAAGCCCAGGTGGGCGCGCTTCTCATCTGGTTCGGGATGAATTTCCACGCGGTAGATAGTCTGGTAGGGGACGAACATCTGGACGGGGTGAGGGTGGTCCGGGCGAGCGGTGC
>CAYYDX010000002.1:0-83191 GCA_964470735.1 uncultured Anaerolineaceae bacterium | reverse complement strand
TCTCGATGCGCGAGGGCATCCTCTACGGGATCAGCGTCCACAACAACTCGCTGGTCATCTTCGACCCGTTCAGCCGCGAGCTGGAGAACGCCAACAAGGTCGTGTTCGCGAAGAGCGGCGCTGGCAAGTCGTACGCCTGCAAGGTCGAGGCGCTCCGCGCGCTGATGCGCGGCGTCGAGTACTACATCATCGACCCCGAGGACGAGTACGGACGGATTTGTGAGAACGTCGGCGGCCAATACATCCGTCTCTCCGGCAGCTCGGCACACCACATCAACCCGTTCGACCTTGGCTCCGGCTCCGCTCGCGACGGTGACGCGCAGGACGCCCTAACGGAACGCCTGCTCGCGCTCCAGGGCCTCTTCGGGCTGATGCTCGCGGACAAGGGCGGTTCGCTCACGCAGCGCGAACGCGGAGCCCTGGACCGCGCGCTGCTGGAGACCTACAGCCGTGCCGGAATCACCCGCGATCCCAATACCCACGGAAAGCCCGCGCCCGTGCTCCGGGACCTGTACCACGTGCTTCGCGAGGAGGGTGACTCGCTCGGTCTCGCTGACCGGCTCGAACGGTTCGTCGATGGGAGCCTCGGTGAGATCTTCTCGGCCCCTACGTCGGTGGACCTCCATCGGCCGTTCGTGGTCTTCAACATCCGTGACCTCGAGCCCGAACTGCGCCCGCTCGGCGTCTACCTCATCGCCGACCACATCTGGCGCGAAGTCCGCCGCAATCGCAAGCCACGGATGCTCCTCATCGACGAAGCGTGGTCACTCATGCAGCACGAAGAGGGCGCCCGCTTCCTCTCGTCGATGGCACGGCAGGCGCGGAAGTACTACCTCGGCCTGACGACGGTGACCCAGGACGTCGAGGACTTCCTGGCGACGCCCGAGGGCCACACCATTCTCGCGAACTCGTCGGTCCAGCTCCTGATGCGGCAGGACAGCTCCACGATCGACGCGGTCTCGCACACCTTCCGGCTCAGCGCCGGCGAGCGGGAGTTCCTGCTTTCGTGCCGTAAGGGCGAAGGGCTGTTCTTCGCCTCGGGGAACCACATCGCCCTGCGCATCGAGGCGAGCCCGTTCGAACACAACCTGGCCACAACCGACCCCGCTGAACTCGAAGACCGCGGGAAGGAGGCGACCAATGGCGTCTCCTGAGATCGACCTCCTCAAGCGAGCTAACCCGCTGGAACGGGTGATGGCTGAGCACGGGGTGAAGCTCCAACGGCGTGGCGGGCGGTTCGTTGCGCGGTGTCCGTTCCACGAGGAGCAACACCCGAGCCTGGTCGTCTATCCCGATACGCGCAGCTTCTACTGCTTCGGGTGCCGGGCATCCGGCGACGTCATCGACTTCGTCCGCCGGGTGGAGAAAGTCGACTTCAAGGAAGCGGTCCGACGCCTCGCCGGTAACGGCAGGGACGAGCACTCACCGCTTCCACCACCCTCACGCCTGACTGTCGACGACCAACTGATCCTCGCGGCAGCAGCGAACGTGTACCACGAGACGCTGCTCCAAACAGACCGCGCACTCAGGTACCTCGAGTCGCGAGGAGTCGCCGAATCGGTGGCGCGTCGCTGTCGCCTTGGCTTCAGCGATGGCCACTCGCTTCGACCATTCCTGCAGCGGCATCGTCTCAGTCTTCGGCGAACAGGGCAGCTGGGACTGCTGCGTCGCGACGGCAGCGAACCGCTGGCCGGCCGCATCGTGATTCCAGAGCTTCGCGAGGGGCAATGCATCTGGATGGTTGGCCGTGCCCTGGATGACCGGCGACTGAAGTACCTCGGACTCGCGCTGCCCAAACCGATCCTCGGCTACGAACGTGTGCGCGGTCAGCGGCGCGTCTTCGTCACCGAGGGCGCATTCGACTATCTGACCGGTGTGGCCTGGAACTTGCCCATCTGCGCGTTGCTCGGGACGCATGTGCGCGCCGAACGCTTGGCGTTCCTCCAGCGCGCGCATCAGGTGGTGCTTGTCTTCGACAACGACGAGCCGGGTTGCGCGGCTGCGACCGAACTCGCGACGACACTCGGTGCCCGCGCGTCGGTACTCGCACTTCCTGAAGGCGTGAAGGACCTCAGCGAACTCGCTCAACGTCCCGATGGACGACAGGCGTTCTTCGAGCTTCTGCGGCAGCTCGCTCCCAGGAAGGAGGCCGACCATGCGCCGTCACATTGATGGCCCTCCGATCCTCTACGAGCTCGTGCCGTCGCGGCACGACGATGAACCGACCGTGCGTGCTCGTGCGCTCTTTGCGGGGCTCGCTGGAGCCGACGGAATCGCGCTCGAGGCTGCGGTGGACGACGGGGCCCTTCGATTCTACGTCCGCTCGGCTACAACTACCGGAGCCCAGGCCGCACTCGGCCAACTTCGGGCGTCACATCCCCAGTGCAGTTTCCGGCCCGTTGACGCGGCTCACGACGATCCGCTCTGGTTCTCGGCCACAGATGAGGCTTCGGCGGTCGAACTCCGGCTGATGCGTCACTCAGCATTCCCGATCGAAGCGGACACTCGACATGGTGATCTCTTCGCCGGCGTGCTGGCAGCCGCTCTGGCCGCATCGGACGAGGGCGACCGTATCGTCTGCCAGTTGGTCCTGTGTGGCTCACCCTCGCATCGTTGGGGCTCCAACGTACAGGCTCGAAGTGCTCGGCAATCAGTCCCCTATCGGCCGGCGAATGCCTCGGGTGGCAACACCGATTTGCTTCCTCTCGTCGGTCTGGCAGGCATAGGCGCGATCGGGCTCCAGGCGGTCCGCTGGTACGAGGGCGGCGAACTGCTGCCTCTTGCCGCACTCGGCGCCGGGGCTTTCGTCACACTGCCACTTGCCGCGACCGCGTGGTCGCGGGTCGCGGCTGGCCGGGAGCCGCTTACCCCGGCACTCGCAGACGAGAAGCTCTCGTTCCCAAGGTTCAAAGCTCGCCTTCGGGTGATCGCCATCGGCGACCGCGAGCCAGCCGACCTCCGCCGCGTCGCCGAACAGGTCGCCACCGCGTACCAGTCCTTCGACCACCCGGCGGGCAACGGCCTTCGACCCCGGCGCGCGAGTACCGCTGATGCAACGACGCTCGGATCGCAGAGTCGCCGACTCGGGCAGAGCACGATCCTCAACGCAGCGGAACTGGCAGCTCTCTGGCACCTTCCGGACCCATCCGGGCTGCCGGTCGCAGAGCGACCTGTCGCGCGGCGTCTCCTTCCAGCGGAGGGGCTGGTGTCGCGAGGCTGTCGCGTTGGCGTCTCTCGACACCAGGGACGAAGCGTCCCTGTCCACGTCCCGCGTTCCGCGCTCTTCCGGAACCACCTCATCCTCGCCAAGACGCGGCGCGGAAAGTCCACGTTCCTACAGCACCTCGCCGCGCACCTGATGCAGGACCTCGACGCCGGGCGCGAACGGCTGCTGCTGGTGGTCATCGACCCGCACCAGGACCTCGCCGAGAGCGTGCTCAGTGTCGTGCCGCCCGGCATCGTCGACCGAACGGCTTACCTAAATCTCACGGACAGGGAGCGGCCCGTCGGCCTGAACCTGCTCGACGTGGCGCTATTCCCGAACCGCGACCGGACGGCCGAGAACATCGTCGCCATGCTCCACCGGCTGTGGCCGGATAACTGGGGGCCGCGTATGGAAGGAGCACTCCGGGCGGCCCTGTTGTCCCTCCATCAGGCGAACCAGGTCCGCCGGCGCGGAGAGCAGTACACCTTGCTCGATGTCGTGCCTCTGCTTACGAGCGCCGAGTTTCGCCAGCGTGTGATGTCGCAGGTGGCCGACCAGACGCTCTGGGCCTGGTGGCACGACAACTACGACCAGGTCGGCCGGGCCTTTCAGCAACAGATCGCCAGCCCTGTAACGACCAAGGTCGGCCGCTTTCAGGTGACTGAGGCAGCGAGGCTCACGCTCGGCCAGGCCCAATCCACCATCAATCCCCGCAGTCTGTTGCGCGATGGCGGCGTGCTGGTTGTCAATTCCGCAGTCGGCACGCTTGGCGAGGGTGGCGCGGCGCTCATCGGCGCGACGATCCTCAATTTGCTCTCCCTCATCGTTGAAGACCAAATCGAGCTCTCGACAGACCGTCGCAGCCGGCTGGTCGCACTCGTCGACGAATCGAGCACCCTCGGCGGGGCCGACTATCCGCGGATGATGAGCGAGCTGGGCAAGTACGGCGCCAGCTTTGTCCTCGTCACCCAGTCGCTCGCCAAGCTCGACGCGATCGACAGCGCGCTCCGTCCGACGGTCTTCGCCAATATCGACAGCCTCACCGTCTTTCAGGTGAGCGCGGAGGACGCGCGCTACCTGGTGCCGGAACTCGGCGGCGACCTCGAAGTGCCCGACCTCGTGTCCCAGGACGATTTTGAGTGCTACGCACGCTGGTCGTCGCGCGGTCACCGGAACTCGGCGTTCTCACTTCACATCGACCCACCGTCGTCACTCGACCCCGCCCGGGTGCATGCCATTGCAGCCCGGTCGGCGCTGCAGTTTGGACGGCCCCGAGCGGAGGTAGCGCGCGAGGTCGATCGCGTTTTGACAGCGCGCGGTCTCAAGACCGGACAACGTCAGTTCGAAGGCTGGTTGCAGCCACAGGAACCAGCTGGGGCGCTGGCGGGAAACGGAACTAACCCGGGCCGGCCGAGACGCAACGAGCATCGAGACAGGAGGGCGTAGGACGATGGCCACAGATTTTGACGCGACCCGTCGATCCGAAGCGCTTTCTTGGATTGCACGTCTACCGTTCGTTTCAACTTCCCAGTTGGCGTTGCTACTCGGTGACCCGGAGCCGGATGTGGCCTCCGTGCTCCACCATCTCGACGGACAAGGCTGGGTGGATTGGATCGACTCACCATCGCCGAACGTCGAGCCTGGCCGCCTCTACACCCTCTCGGAGCCGGTACGAAAGTGGGTTGGGGAGACACTCGAGGATCGGTCTAGTTCAGGCCGGTTGGCGCTTCCCGTAGCCAGGAACGAAATCCTCCACCGCCTCGGCAGCATCGAGGCTTCCATCCAGTTGAATCGGTTCGCTGCCGCCTTAGTCGTTTCTTCCCGGCTCGAGCCGCACGCGCCGAGAGTCGATTTCCAGGCGCTGCCGGTCCGCCGTCGCGACTCATGGTGGCCGGCCGGCGTTCATGGCTTCGCGACGGTTCGTTGCAGTGACCGGCACGCAACACTTTTCGTCGCGGTGGACGCGGCAGCTGCCCCAGCAATCCACCGAAAGGCGACAGTGGCAGGCTGGTACGCACATCGAGACCGGCAGGACTCTTCGACCCGGATCTATGTTCTGGCCACGGACGTCGAGCGGTCGGATGAGTGGATGTTGGCCGTCCGCCAGGCCGCCGAACGGCGTGGCGTCGCGACCCTGGACGTGCTCAGCGCAAGCCGAGGGGCCAGCTCAGTCGAAATCGTGCAGGCGCCGGTCTGGCAATCATCGGTGGACTCGGCCCCGCTCGGGCTGCAAAGCGGCCTGCGGTGGCGGCCGGGCGAGGCCTCGTGCTCTCCTCTGTCGACCGCATTCGAAGGCATACCAGGTGAGTTTCCGCGTACGCTCCGGCTACACGAGTGGTGGCGGCGCACAGTCGACGCACCCCCAACGAGGGCACGACGGGGAACGGTCGAACGTGTTGCGGCACTCTCGCTGTCCACAACGCCCGAGCAGACGAGCCTGCTGGAGTGCGTTGGCCGACTCCCGCTGCTCACGGAATCGGATCTGTCACTTGTCCTCGCCACTCCGCAGCATCTGCTCCGGCGGCAGCTGGACCGTTCGATGCGACAAGGCCTCGTGGAGGTAATGCCCCCCGCAACCGAACCAAGTCGGTTCGTGCTCGCCGAGCTCGGACTGAGGTTGCTCGCTGGCCGCGCGGGTGTGCCGTTCCGGCGGTTCGCGGAGCACTCGTCCTTGGTGGCCGCGTTGCCCGGCGCGGGCCGGGGACGGCTCGATACGCTGGTGCGGCAGTTCGAACACACCGTCGGTGCGAACAGCTTCTTCGTTGCCTGCCTCGCTGCCAGTAAGCCGGACGGACCGAGGCTTGTTGCCTGGAGAAGCGCAATCGAGACCGTCGTCCGATTCGAATCGGGCGGCGTTCGACGATCACTGCGCCCTGATGGAGCAGGCGATGTGACGCATGAGGGACTGCCTTACGGGTTCTTCCTCGAGTGGGATCGCGGGACCGAGCGAATCGCGGTCCTGTTCGAAAAGCTTGAGCGGTACGAGTCGTACTACCGCGCACTCGGTGCCGTCCCGGCCTCCGCGCCCAACTTGCTGATTGTCACGCCATCGCCGCATCGCGAGAGCGTCGTTTGGCAGGCCGTAGACACTGTGATTGCTGCTGGGAGCGGTCGCGAGCGAGTGCTGACCACGGTTGCTTCCCTGATTGCCCAACGTGGTCCTTACGCCCCGATCTGGCGGTCAGGGATGTCCAGCGCACGCAGGTCCTGGCCGGAGTAGCGGCAGTATGCTCGGCCACCTCACGCCTCAGGAACGGTTGGAGCGGATTGCGCAGCTCCTCTTGCGCGCGATCTCGCTTGATGTGCAGCAATCTGAAGGCGGCGACGAGCATTCGACACCGGACGCGGCCCCGGACGAGACGGAGGCCCGCCGGGGAACGTCTGTGGCCGCGCGCAACGGACGCGAGGTTGCGTGAAGATCGCGCTCAAGGGCTTGCCACGGGCGCCGGGGCTGATGAATCTGGTCGCCCGTCCACCGCCGACTAGGCCCGAGGAGGATGCATGCGCTGCGCTATCTACACCCGAGTCTCCACCGACGAGCAGGCTAGGAGCGAATACAGCTCCTTGGACCGACAACGGGAGGTTTGCGCGGCGTACGTCGACATCCACCGGGAAAAGGGCTGGCACTTGGTCCAGGTCTACGAAGATGGTGGCTACTCGGGGAAAGACCTCAATCGCCCAGGCCTACAAGAGCTCGTCCAGGACCTGAGCGAGGGCAAGATCGATGCGATCGTCACTTACAAGATCGACCGCATTTCCCGGTCGCTGAAGGACTTCTACGACTTCTGGGAGGTGCTCAAGGATCACAACGTCACGTTCGCCTCAGCGACGCAGCACTTCGACACCTCGGACTCAAGCGGCATGCTGATGCTCAACATCCTGCTGAGCTTTGCCCAGTTCGAGCGGGAGGTTACTCGCGAACGCACCTTGAGCAAGATGGCCGGCAGGGCGGAGAAGGGCTTGTGGAACGGGGGCTACGTTCCGATCGGGTTCGACTACGCGGCGGACACGCAAGAGTTGCGGCCCAGCGAGCAAGAGGCGCCGATCGTCAGCTTCCTATTCCAGCGCATCACAGAAACGAAGTCACCGTCGCTCGTCGCGAAGGAGGCAAACAGCCGCGGCTACCGTACCAAACGAAGGTCGATTGTCACCCGAGACGGCACGAGTAAGTCCGTAGGCGGGAACCGCTTCGACGAAGACACCGTCAAGGCCATCATCCAGAACCCTTTGTACAAGGGTTTCATTCGCTATGACGGCAAGCTCTTCCCCGGGAACCACTTGCCGCTCGTGGAGCCGGAGACCTGGGACGCCGCGAACCGCGCGTGCGGACGCATGCGCGACGACGACGGAGTCCGGTTCAAGGACGACCACATCCACCTGTTGAAAGGCATCGCAAAGTGCGGTGTCTGCGGCACCGCAATGACGCCGTACCCCGCCGGCAAAAAGGACAAAGCCGGGAAACCGTACCTCTACTACGCCTGCACGTCGGTAACTCAGGATGGGAGCGCTTCCATCTGTTCCGTCCGGAGTGTGCCCGCGCGAGAGTTCGAGTCGATCATCAAGAGCGTGCTGATCGACCTCGGGAGCGACGGCGCCGTGCTCCAGGCATGCGTCGACGCCGCCAATCGCGAGGCGCTCGTATCGGTCGAGGAATTGCAGGAGCGGCAACGGCGGAACCACGACGAGATAGCCCGGTTAACAACCGGCATCCGTCGAATCATCGAGATCATGAAGGAGACGGACCTCCTCGCGCCCGACGTGCGGGCTGAGTACAAACAGCTCATTCAGGAGAAGGAACGGCTGAGCACCGCGGTCGAAAAGCTTCAGATGGACATCGATCGGCGCCAGAAGAAGGTGCTGGATGTCGAGGTGATTCGCTGCAGCCTGGTCGATTTCGAGCGGCTGGTGAATCTACTTCCCGTCCAAGATCAGAAGGAGCTGTTCCAACTCCTCCTGAAGGAAGTCAAAGTTCACCCCTTCGACCCTGCGCGCGACAGCCCGCCCGACGGTACGGCGGGGGCGCTCGCCACAAAGGTTCGGTCGAAGTGGTACCGGGTGGAAATCACGCTCCACCAGCTCCCGGGCGTGGGCCTCGGCGAGCGGTTTCGGGGAGGAAGTTCGGATAAAAGAGGAAGTGGCTCCCCGACGTGGATTCGAACCACGAACACCGCGGTTAACAGCCGCGTGCTCTACCGTTGAGCTATCGGGGATCGTCACTCAGTGTCCGAAATCGCCCGTGAAGGCGCAACCCGGGTGTGACCGAATCCCACCCCGAAAAGACCCCGGTTCGGACTTAGGAGGTCGCTAGCGGTCGGGTGGCCGAACGGGCCTGTGTTTCGACGCCGGCTCTGGCGCTGATGGCATGGGCTTTGGCGATGTGTAGGGCTCGCCGCGTTCGGCGCCGCTCCGGCAGGCGCCGCATTGGCCGAACGCCCGCGAGATGTCGGAGTGGAGCGTGGTCCCACAGGTCGAACAGGTCTGCGAACTGCTCATGCACCACCCGCCACAGACTGTAGATGTGCGTCGCGGCTTCGTTCGAAGTCGGCGCTGGTGAGGTCGAGTTTCAGGGCGGCGCAAGGATTCGGCGCGCCCTCGGAGTGACCGAGGACCACGATTTCCGCCTCGACGCGACCCGGCGTGACGGTCAACACACCAAGTGTGCCCAGGCGAGTGGAGAGGTGGTGCGGAAGGATGGGGCTTCCGGAGTTGACGAGTAGCACGCCCTCCCGATGCTCGAGCCGTTCGACGTGCGTGTCACCACCGATCAGGATGTCGACGGGCTCACCATCGAGTGATGACCGCAGGATCTGTTCGATAGGGCGCGACTCCGGCCGGAGTTCGTGCGCCATCCCAATTCGCCAGCCATCGATGTCGAGCAGTTGGCGCTTCGCCATGCGGGTGTCATCGAACAGGTCGTTGTTGCCTTCGGCGATGAGCACGGGAGCGAACTGCGCGCACCATTCGACGACGGACGGCGCGGTCACATCCCCGGCGTGGAGGATGAGTTCGCAGCCCCGGAGCACATCGGCGATTTGCGGGCCGAGTTCATCGAGCGAGCGCACGAGCGACGGAAGATGGGTGTCGGCGATGAGCCCGATGCGCACGGTTCTAACCTAGCTTCGCGCACCGTGGCGAACAAGCCACCCTGGATAGCGCCGCAGCGGCGCAGGCGCGGGGATTCGCGTATGCTCCGGCTTCCCAGAACCCTGCGTTGAGGAAGGTTGAAGCGATGAGTCAATCTCGAAATGCGGCGATTGCCGGCATCCATGAGTATCCGTTACGGGTCGCTCCCGGCGTTTCGGCGATGCAGATCAAGGCCGCCTCGTTGAAGGCCGCGCTCGATGACGCCGGCCTCAAGTGGAGCGATGTTGATGGCCTGTACGATGCCGGCGATGGCGAAGGTGGTGGCGGGCTCGGCCTCGCGGCCTACCTTGGTCTGAAACCGAACGTTATCGACACCACCCAGGTTGGTGGTTCGTCGTACGAGTTCCACGCCGCGCACGCCCTGCGCGACATTGCAGCGGGGCGCGTCAAGGTGGCTGTCACGACCTACGGCTCCACCGCGGCCTCGCAGCGCTTCGCCATAGGCACCGGCGGTGGTCGTGGCGGCGCCAGCTGGTCGACGAACATGGAAGCGCCCTATGGCTCCACGTTGATCAGTAACTACGCCATGGTGAAGCAGCGCCACATGCACCAGTACGGCACCACGAATGAGCAACTCGCCGAGATTTCGGTTGCCACTCGCAAGCACGCGATGCGCAATCCAGAAGCAGTGAAGGCGATGACTGACCTCCAGTTCGTGAAAGTCGACAACATTTCCGTCGCCGACGTGCTGGAGTCTCGGATGGTGGCGTCGCCGTTGCGTCTGCTCGAATGCTGCATGGTCAGCGACGGTGGTGGCGCCTGCGTTTTCGTGGCCCCCGAAATCGCGCGCGACATCAAGAAGAAGCCGGTCTGGATTCTCGGCTCGGGTGAGGCGACGAAGTACCGCGAGAACGGCGGCGATATCACCGTGAGCGCCGCCGCCCAGAGCGCACCCCCTGCATTCGCCCAGGCGGGAGTTCGACCCGACGAAATCGATATCGCCATGATCTACGACTCGTTCACGATCACCGTGGCCGTTTGCCTGGAGGACCTGGGCTTCTGCAAGAAGGGAGAAGCCGGGCAGTTCGTGGGTGACGGACACCTGGCGTTCGACCGGCCCGGCCTCACGCTCAACACCGACGGCGGCGGGCTCTCGTCGAACCACCCTGGCATGCGCGGGCTCTTCCTCCTGCTCGAAGCGACGCGCCAGTTGCGCGGTGAATCGACCTCGCAGGTGGTGGGCGCGAAGCTCGCGGTCGCACACGGCAATGGGGGACTCCTGGGCGGCACACACACCGGTGGCACGGTCATCCTCGCCGCCGACTAGCCGGATTCGAGCGCCACAACACAAAAAAGGAAGACGAAAGCGATGCCTAACCGGCCACAACCCCACTTTCCCGAACCTGACACGCACCACTACTGGGATGGCGTGAAGCAGGGCGAACTCCGCTACCAGACCTGCGACGCCTGCAACTCCGTCAACTTCTACCCCACTGCCCACTGCCAGAAATGCGGCAACCTGTCGCTCACCTGGCGAACCTCGAAAGGCGAAGGGACCGTCTACACCTTTTCGGTGGTCATGCAGAACCGCATCCCCGGCTTCCAGGAACTTGGTGCGTACGCGGTTGCGTATGTCGACCTGGACGAGGGCTTCCGCATGCTCACGAACGTGATGGTCGATGGCGACCCGACGCAGAACGTGAAGATTGGCCAGCGTGTGCGGGTCGACTTCGAAAAACAGGACAGCGGCGAGTACCCGATCCCAATTTTCCGCCCCATCTGAGGCACAGGAGGCAACGATGGCTCTGAACCCACAGGCGAAGATGGTGCTCGACGCGATGGCCGCCGCGGGCTTCCGGCTCGAGGGTGACCCACAGGCGGTGCGAGACATGCTCGCTCTGACGCCGCGCCCGGAAGGTGAAGCGGTCGCCAGCGTCGAGAATCGCACCGTCCCGGTGAGCGGCGCGGAGATTCCCGTGCGCATCTACCGGCCCGACCTCCGCCAGGGAGCGAAGCCGGTGCTGGTCTGGTTCCACGGCGGTGGCTGGGTCATCGGTTCGCTTGACGGCGCCGACTTCGGCTGCCGGCTGATGACGAATCCAAGTGGCTGCGTGGTGGTTTCGGTCGACTACCGGCTCGCTCCTGAATACAAGTTTCCGACAGCGGTGGACGACTGCTTCGCGGTGACGAAGTGGGTCGCTGAGCATGCCGCGGAACTCGGTGTCGATGCCTCTCGGCTCGCTGTCGGTGGCGACAGTGCTGGCGGAAACCTCGCGGCGGTTGTCTCACAACTGGCACGTGACGCCGGCGGGCCGGACATCTGTTTCCAGGCGCTGGTCTACCCGGTCACGGAACACAGCTACGCGACACCTTCGTACACCGAGAACGCCGACGGCTACCTCCTGACGAAGGCCTCGATGGTCTGGTTCTGGGGACACTACCTCCGATCCGAGGCCGATGGGCGCGACCCCAGGGCTTCGCCATTGCTTGCGCGGGACCTCTCGAACCTTCCTCCTGCATTCGTCATAACCGCGAAGTATGACCCGCTGCGTGATGAAGGCGAGGCGTACGCAGCGAAACTTGCCGCGGCCGGGGTGAACGTCGAAGCGCGCCGATTCGAAGGCCAGATCCACGCGTTCTACGCGAACCCGGCGATAGACGACGGAGTGGCTGCCGCGCGCATGGTGGGTGAGCGGGTCAAGTCAGCACTTGCGTGAGTACTCACGGCCCGGGTTGGATGTGGCCGCCACGAAGGCCTCTCCGCGCGGCGAAAGGCGATATCCGGTGTCGAGACTGATGGTCAGCCCAAGGTTCTTCAGTTTGCGGACGTTCAGCTTGAACGCCTGGATTTCCTGTCCGAGCCGTGGCGCAAGATCCCCGGCGCGTGTTCCGGGATGCGTGGCGATCAGCGCGAGTGTTTCAAACGTCCATGCGCCCGAGTGGCTGAGCCTGTCCAGTTTGTCCAGGCGGCGCTCCAGTTCGGCAACCTCGGACGCATTGAGTGCGGCGTCCGCGGCCAGTTCGTCGCGCGGGTCGCTACCGGCCGCAAGGCGGAATTCGACGCGGTAGATCGGTTCGGCGCCCCTGCTGCCGAGTTCGTTTTGAAGCGCAGTAACCGAGGCGTAGCCCGCGCGCCTTGCGTCGTCTTCGCTGATGTCCCCGGGCTCGATAATCGTCACGGAGTCGACGACAAGCCGGCCTGCGGCAGTCCGGTAGGTGTTGCCGGCCACGACCTGCGGACGTTTCCAGCGCCGGAACGTCAGGCTGATGGCGCCACTCGCAATTCGATCCCGGTACTTGCTCTCGAACTGCATCTCAGTACGAGCGCGGCAGGCCGAGTTCGTGCTGGCCGATGAAGTTCAGCACCATCTCGTTCGTCACCGGGGCGATCTTCATCACGCGCACTTCGCGCCAGTAGCGTTCGACGTTGAACTCCTTCGCGTAGCCGAATCCGCCGTGGACCTGCAGGGCGCGGTCGGCGGCTTCGAATGCGAACTCCGAGGCGAGGTACTTTGCCATGTTCGCTTCGGCGCCGCAGGGCTGGCCGTTGTCATACAGCCACGAGGCCTTGCGGATGAGCAACTCCACCGTCTTGAGCTTCGCGTAGCTGTCGGCGAGCGGGAACTGGATGCCCTGGTTCTGGCCGATCGGCCGGCCGAAGACCACGCGGTCCTTGGCGTACTGCACGGCGCGTTCGAGAGCAACGCGCCCGGTGCCAAGCGCTTCCGAGGCGATGAGGATTCGCTCCGGGTTCAGCCCATCGAGGAGGTGGTAGAAGCCGCGGCCAACTTCGCCCACCACGTCGCGTGCATCCACAGGTAAGTCGTCATAAAAGACTTCGTTGGAGTCGACGGCGTGGCGGCCCAACTTCTCGATCTCCCGGATGGTGACGTGCGCGGGGTCGAGGTTCGCGAGGAAGAGGGTCATGCCATCGGTGCGGCGGGTGGCGTCCTCGGCCTTCGTCGTGCGCGCGAGGAGCAGGACCTTCGTCGACTCCTTCGCCTTCGATGTCCACACCTTCTGGCCGCTGATGATGAAGTTGTCGCCATCGCGGCGGGCGAAGGTGGTGATACTCGGGGTATCGCTCCCGGCGGTCGGTTCGGTGACGCCGAACGCGACGTGAAGTTCCCCGCGAGCCGCCGCGGGCAGAATGCGCGACTTCAGGTCGTCCGTGCCGTGCTTTACCACCGGATTGAGGCCGAAGATGGTGAGGTGGAGCGCCGTCGCGCCGTTCATCGCGGCGCCTGAGGCGGAGACCTCCTCGAGTAAGATGGAGGCCTCGGTGATCCCCAGCCCGGCGCCGCCGTAGGCTTCGGGGATGGCGATGCCGAGCCACCCGGCGGCGGCGAAGGCGCGGTAGAAGTCCCAGGGAAACTCATGCGCCATGTCGCACTGGCGCCAGTAGGTGTCATCGAAGCGTGTGGCGAGCGCTCTCGCCTGTGTGCGGATCTGGGTCTGTGCTTCGGTTGGTGCGAAGTCCATGCGCGGATTGTACGGGGTGCCGGGACTGGGGTGGTTACGAACGAATTCGGTGGCTCATGGCCGCCAACCGCCACGCACCTGCTCCACCCCCGGTTGACTGCCCACCCTAAAACACGTCGAACAAGCTGAACCTGGGGCCATCTTTGCAGCAGAGCTTTGCTCCGTGGCGCCTGGTGAAGATGGCGCAGCCGTAGCACATCCCCCAGCCGCAGGGCATGTTCTCCTCCATCAGGATTTCCGGGAACTGGCGGCGGCCGTTGTTGCGGAGGACGTCGGCGAGTGACTGGAACATCGGATTCGGGCCACAGCCATAGATACGGTTCGCCCACTCCTGGTACTTCCCGAGATGCTGCGTGACGAAGCCTTTCGGGCCAGCGGAACCGTCCTCGGTGACGACGACGTATTCCACTTCCTTCGGCCATTCGCTCGCGGCAAGGAGGTGGCGGTCGCTGCGTCCACCCATCATGGCGACCACATGGTGACCGGCGCCGATAGCCCGTTCGGCCGTGTCGACGAGGGGGGCGATGCCGACGCCACCGCCGATGAGGAGCAGGTTGGCCGGTGTATCGGGGAAGGTGAAGCCGTTGCCCAGGGGCCCGTACATCCGCACCGCAGTTCCAGGGGGCTGTTCGCTGAGCCAGCGGGTTCCCCTGCCAACGATGGCGTAGAGCAGGGCAAAGCGGTCTCCGTCGATGCGGTAGTAACTGAACGCGCGGGCGAACATCGGGTCGGCGCCGTCCGGGCTGCAGTGGACCATCACGAACTGCCCGGCTTCGACGCCACGCGTGAGCGCCGGTGCGTGGAACCAGGTGATGCAGGCGCCCTCCCACGCGCGCACGGTCGAGATGATCCGCGCCTCGTCGATGTTCATTCGACGTACTCACGCAGAGTGGCGACTTCGAAGTCGGAGGCGGTGACCAACGCGCTGACGGCCGCGCGCGCGGTGTCAATCGAGGTGAAGCAGGGGATGCGCGCTTCGGCGGCCGCGCGGCGGATGTGGAAGCCATCGCGCAGCGACCCGGTGAAGCGGTTCTCCGACGTGTTGATGACGCACTGCACGGAGCCATCCATGATGACATCGACCACGTTCGGATGGTCGCCGCTGAGCACCTTGGTGACTGGTGTCACAGCGATGTTCAGGGCCTCGATCATCTTGCTTGTGCCCTCGGTGGCGAAGATCCGGTAGCCCGACTCGTTGAGTTGATGGATCAGCGGGAGCGCATCTGCCTTCGTCCGGTCGCTGATGCTGAGGAGCACACTCGACCGTGGCTTCAGTGCCATGCCAGATGCCAGTAGCGCCTTTGCGAGCGCGGGTTCGAAGGCCCGGTCGACTCCCATGACCTCGCCGGTGCTCTTCATTTCGGGGCCGAGGTAGGTGTCCACGCCGGTGAGCTTCGACATCGAGAACACGGGGGCCTTGATAGCGACGAGGTTCCGCTCTGGCCAGAGACCGCCAGGGAAGCCCTGGTCCTTGATCTTGCGGCCGAGCATCGCGCCAACCGCCAGCTTCACCATGGGCACACCCGTGACCTTCGAGAGGAACGGCACGGTGCGGCTGGCGCGCGGGTTGACTTCGAGGACGAAGACGCGCGGGCCCTCACCCGGGACGCGCGGGAGCACGACGTACTGGATGTTCGTGAGACCGATGGCGCCAAGCCCGAGGACGATGCGCTCGGTGTAATCGACGATCGTGGCGCGCTCTTCGGCATCGAGGCTCATCGGCGGGTAAACCGCCATCGAGTCGCCGGAGTGAACACCGGCTTTCTCGATGTGCTGCATGATGCCCGGAATGAGCACTGTCTCGCCGTCACAGATGGCGTCGACTTCGACTTCCGCGCCTTCGAGGAACTTGTCGATCAGGATGGGCTTGCCCTGGGCCACTTCCGCCGCCTGCGCGACAAACGTGACGAGTTCAGTGGCGTTCTGCACGATCTCCATCGCGCGGCCGCCAAGCACGTACGACGGCCGCACCAGAACCGGATAGCCGATGGTCTGGGCCGTCTTCATCGCCTCTTCCAGGGTGAGGATGGCCGCGCCGGGCGGCTGGGGGATGCCGAGGTCCTGGAGGAAGCGCTCGAACAGGTGGCGGTCTTCAGCGGTGTCGATGGTCTCGGCGCTCGACCCGATGATCGGGAGGCCAGCGCGTCGCAGCGGTTCGGCGAGATTGATCGCGGTCTGCCCGCCGAACTGGACGATGCTCGGGGGCGCTTCATCGCTGCCGCCCGTCTCGTTCTCGATGATGTCGCGTACGCCTTCCTCGTCGAGTGGCTCGAAGTAGAGGCGGTCAGAGGTGTCGAAGTCGGTGGAGACGGTTTCGGGGTTCGAGTTCGCCATGATGGCGCGGATGCCGGCGTCCTGGAGTGCCCAGGCGGCATGGACACTGGCATAGTCGAACTCGATTCCCTGTCCGATGCGGATTGGCCCGCTCCCGATAACGACGGCCGATGCATCGTCACCCGGGAGGGCTTCGTTCTCGCTTTCGTAGGTACTGTAGAAATACGGCGTGACGGCATCGAACTCGGCGGCGCAGGTATCGACCATCTTGTAGACCGGCCGGACGTTCCACTCGTGCCGAAGTGCGCGAATCTGCTCGGGCAGGCGGTCGGCAAGCTGGCCGACCATTTCGTCGCTGAATCCGAGGCGCTTGGCTTCGCGAAGCAAGTCGGGGTCGAGGGCTTCCGCCAGCAGCCGCTTCTCCATCAGCACGATGTTGTTGAGGCGCTCGGTGAACCACGGGTCGATAGCGGTCTGGCGGGAGAGGTCGAACGGGTTGGCGCCGCGGCGGAGGGCGGTCATCAGCGCCCACAGCCGCTCATCCGTGGCGTTCAGCGGGAATTCGCCGCTGGCGCGCCACTCCGGGCGTTCCCAGAGCAGGCTGTGCCCGCCGACTTCGAGGCTGCGGACGGCCTTGTTGAGGGCGGCTTCGAAGCTGCGGTCGATGGCCATCACTTCGCCCGTGGCTTTCATCTGGGTGCCGAGCTGCCGCTCGCCCAGCGCGAATTTATCAAACGGCCAGCGCGGAATCTTCACGACGCAGTAGTCGAGCGCAGGCTCGAATGCGGCGGTGGTTTTCTGGGTGACGGCGTTCGGGATCTGGTCGAGCGTCTTACCGCAGGCGATCTTCGCGGCGACGCGAGCGATCGGGTAGCCGGTCGCCTTCGACGCGAGCGCGGATGAGCGGGACACACGGGGGTTCACTTCGATGACGTAGTACGGGAGCGGCGCATAGGGGTCACCCGGCCAATCGGTGATGTCCTTGCGTGGAGCGAGCGAGAACTGGACGTTGCAGCCGCCTTCGATGCCCAACTCGTCGATGATGCGCAGCGCCGCCGAGCGGAGCATCTGGTAGTCCTTGTCGCTCAGGGTCTGCGACGGCGCGACAACGATGGAGTCTCCGGTGTGGACGCCCATCGGGTCGAAGTTCTCCATGTTGCAGATGGTGATGCAGTTGCCTGCACCGTCGCGCATCACTTCGTATTCGACCTCCTTCCAGCCAAGGAGGTTCTTCTCCACGAGCACCTGGGAGATGGGGCTCGCTGCGAGACCGCTGGCGGCGACGGTGCGGAGCTGCTCCGGGGTGAACGCCATGCCACCACCGGTGCCGCCGAGCGTGTAGGCCGGCCGGATGACCACCGGGAGACCGATCGCTTCGGCTGCCGCGACGCACTCGTCGAGCGTGTGGCAGATCTCGCTTTCGAGGACAGGTTCACCGAGCTTCGCGAGCATGTCGCGGAAGAGTTCGCGGTCTTCGGCACGGCGGATGCCTTCGAGAGGTGTCCCGAGAAGGCGGATGTTGTACTTCTCGAGGATCCCGGCGCGCGAGAGGTCGACAGCGAGGTTCAGGCCTGTCTGGCCGCCCGGGCGCTCACGGGCGATGATCCGTTCGAGCACCGGGACAGTCAGTGGCTCAATGTAAACCGCGTCGGCGATGTCGAGGTCGGTCATGATGGTGGCCGGGTTGGAGTTCACGAGAATGCTCCGCACACCCTCTTCGCGCATGGCCTTGCAGGCCTGGGTGCCGGCGTAGTCGAATTCGGCGGCCTGGCCGATGACGATCGGTCCCGAGCCGATAATGAGCACGCTGGCTGGCTTCACGCGGATTCTCCATTCGTTTGGGCGGGTTCAACGGGACGCCCCGGAGTTGCCCGAAACTCCGGAGCGGTGAGACGCACGATCGGTGCCAACGCTATCTCCGGCCCGGCCGAAGGGTCGCGGAGATAGCGCGGCGCACCGGACGCAGCGTGAAGAAGAGCAGCGCCCAGGGAAGGGCAAGGATGACCATCGGCCGGGCGTCGAGGAAGAGCCACGCATCCAGAGCCCCGATGATTGCGCCGAGCAACAACGGAGTCCGGTAGCGGTCGGCCTGGTTGCGGTCGCCCCGCAGGAGAAGGATGCCCAGGAGGAACGCAAAGATGGCCGAGACCGCGAGCGTCCCCGCGAATGCACGCGCGAGCGTCGTGCCGACATCGCCGCGCGAAAGCGACTCATCGAACAGTGTTGCGAGGAAGAAGATGACGGCCATCGTCAGCAACGCCATGCCGATGGCGAAGAGCACGTCGGGCACGGTCGTAGCCTGGCGGCGCGGACGCACGGGCGCGTTGTTCCGGCGGCGGCGCGGCTCCGTCATCGGGTGGCCTCCGAGTACGCGCTCCACCTCAGAGTGGCAACTCGAAGGTCATGCTGGGATTGCGCAGTGGAACCATGGCGCCGATGCCGGAGAGGAAACTGAGCGCGGGCTCATTTCCCTCGGGCAGGCGGCCCCGGATTCGCTTGTAGCCATGCTCTCGAGCGAATTCGAGGATGGCATCGGCCAGGTCGGTGGCCAGCCCGCGCCGGCGGTGCTCCGGCAGCACCCAGACGCCGAGAAGGCCGGTGTTCACTTCGGCCGTGTCGAAGTCGAGCGCACCGAACGCCACCGGGATGCTGCCATCGAAGGCGACGAAGAGTGCGCCATCCTCGCCAAGGCGCTTGAGCCAGTTGCGGACGTACTGGCCATCGAATGGCCCCTGGAGGCCAACGTTCTCCCCGCCCATCCCACGAAGGATGGCGGCGACGCCTTCGGCGTCGGTGGATTGTGCCTTACGGATCTCGGTTGCGCGGGTCATCGAACCCCTCCACGAACTGTTGCCATCATCTCGATAAAGCGGTCGAAGATGTAGGCGTTATCAAGCGGTCCCGGGCAGGCTTCGGAATGATACTGGATGGTCATCAGAGGTTCGTGCCGGAGCGCGATTCCTTCGACCGTTTGGTCGTTGAGGTTGATGTGGCTGACGTACGCCGCACTCGACAACCCATCGGGATCGACCGCGTAGCCATGGTTCTGGGCGGTGATGGTGACGCGGCCGGTGACCACGTCCTGGACCGGGTGATTTCCCCCGCGGTGACCGAACGGCAGCTTGAAGGTTCCGGCGCCGAGCGCGCGTGCAGCCACCTGGTGGCCGAGGCAGATGCCCAGGATTGGCGCCTTGCCGATGAGCTTGCCAACTTCGCCGACCATCGCATCGAGCAAGCGAGGGTCGCCCGGTCCTGGTGAGAGCACAATGCCGTCCGGCGCAAGTTCGAGCAGTTCTTCCGCCGGTGTGTTTGCGGGGAATACCCGCACCGAGCAGCCCCGCTCCTGGAGGGACCGCATGATATTGCGCTTCACACCGCCATCGAGCAGGGCGACCCTTCGTGGCGCTTCACCCGGTGGCACGTTCCAGTCGAAGACGCGGTCGGTGGTAACGGAGTCGACCCAGTTCACGTTGTCGTAGCCGGTGTAGCCACGAAGCCTCACGAGTGCTTCCTCGGCGGTTTCGGTGGTGGTGATCGTTCCGGGCATGACGCCGAGGATGCGGATGCGGCGTGTGACCGCCCGGGTATCGGCACCCTCGATCGCGACAACGCCGCGTTCGGTGAGGAAGTCGCGAAGCGTCTGCTGTGAACGGAGGTGACTCGGCATGACGGCTGCCTCGCGAACGATGAGCCCGGTCGGTTGGATACGTGCGGATTCCTCGACGCGGGTGTCCATCCCGTAGTTGCCGATAAGCGGATAGGTGAGCACGAGCAATTGACCGGCGTACGAGGGGTCGGTGAGCATCTCCTGGTAGCCGGTCATGGAGGTGTTGAACACGACTTCACCGTCTGCGAAGCCGGCAGCGCCGATGCTGCGACCGGGGAACACCGAACCATCGGCGAGGACGAGCAGGGCATCAGGCATTCGCGGCCTCCATCTCAAACGCGACTTCACCGTCGAGGACGACCGCGCGCACGGCGCCCGTGAGTTCGACTCCAGCAAGGGGTGTGTTGCGGCCCCGTGAGGCGAACCGCGTCGGGTCGACGGTCCAGCGATGACCGGGGTCGACGATGGTGACCGCCGACGCGCCGGGGCTGAGTGTCCCGGTAAAGTTCGGGAAGCGGAAGACACTGGCCGGCCCGGCGGTCAACGCGCGGATGGTTGCTTCCGTGTCGAGTTCCCCACGGGCGACGAGCGTCAGCAGCGAACCGAGGGCCGTTTCGATGCAGCTGATGCCGAATGCAGCGTCGTCGAACTCGCAGAGCTTGTCCTCGATTGCATGGGGTGCATGGTCTGTCGCGATGGCATCGATGATGCCCGCGTTGACTCCGGCGATGAGTGCGCGGCGGTCGGCTTCGGTGCGCAGTGGCGGGTTGATCTTCGCGTTGGTGTCGTACATCGGCTCGGGGCCTGCTCCGAACACCGCCTCTTCGGTCAGGAAGAGATGGCTGGGGGTGACTTCACAGGTCACCGGGAGTCCCCGCCGTTTTGCGTCCGCCACAAGGTCGAGGCCGCGGGCGGTGGTGACGTGCGCGATGTGCAGGCGCGCGCCTGTGGCTTCGCAGAGTGCGAGATTCCGGGCGATGGCCGTAACTTCCGCGGCTTCGGGTTGGCCCGGAAGCCCGAGTCGTTCGCTCACTCGGCCCTCGTTCATCGAGCCACCATGACTGAGTTCGGGGTCGTCGCAGTGTTCGGAGATGGGGATGTCCAGCGCCGCCGCGAGTTCCATTGCGCTGCGCATGAGCCGCGGGTTGGCGACGGGGCTGCCATCATCGCTCAATGCGACACATCCGCCAGCCGCCAGTTCGGCGATCTCGGCGAGTGAGGCGCCTGCTCGTCCCCTTGTCACGCAGCCGATAGGGAACACGCGAACGCGTGCATCGCGGCTGATGCGTTCCTGGAGCGCGCGGAGCACGTCGGCGGCGTCCGGCGCGGGGTTCGTGTTCGGCATCGCGCAGATGGTGGTGAAGCCGCCGCGGAGAGCCGCCAGTGTCTCCGTGGCAATGGTTCCCTTCTGCTCGAAACCGGGCTCGCGCAGATGTGTGTGGAGGTCGACGAAGCCCGGCACAACGAGGCAGCCACGGGCGTCGAGCACTCGTGCGTGCGGTGCTTCGATGCCGGGATTGATGCGTTCGACGACTCCACTGCCGATGAGGACGTCGGCGACGGAGTCAAACCTGGAAGCTGGATCGAGGACGCGGCCACCGCGAATCAGAATCGGTTCGCTCATGCGTGCCTCGCAGTCGCCATCAGGTAGAGGATGGCCATCCTCACCGCGACACCGTTCGCGACCTGCTCTTCGATGACCGAAGCCATCCCGTGAGCAACTTCGGGTGAGATTTCGATGCCTTCGTTCATCGGGCCCGGGTGCATGATGAGCGCGCCAGGTTTCGCGAGGTTCAACCGCCTTGCGTTGACCTGGTAGCCGGCGATGTACTCCCGCAGCGAGGGGATCAGACCCTTCTCCTGACGCTCCTTTTGCATGCGAAGGGCCATCACGACGTCGGCCCCGGCGATGGCGCGGTCGAGATTCGTGGTTACTGTGCAGCGACCGAGTTCACTGGCCTGGGATGCAAGCGTTCGCGGAAGCAGCGTCGCTGGCCCGCAGAGCGTGACATCCGCGCCCCCGGCCAGCAGCGTCCAGAGATTCGAGCGCGCAACGCGGCTGTGGAGGACATCACCAACAATCACGACCTTCTTCCCCGCGATGTCACCGGCGTGGCGGCGCATCGTGAAGAGGTCGAGGAGAGCCTGCGTCGGGTGCGCGTGGGTGCCATCGCCACCGTTGATAATCCCGGCGGAGGTGTTGCGTGCGGCCAGGTAGGGCGCCCCGGAGCGGGAGTGGCGCATCACGACGAGGTCGGCGCCGATAGCTTCGAGCGTACGCACCGTGTCGATGAGCGTCTCGCCTTTTTCCACCGAACTACCGGATGCAGTCAGATTCACGACGTCGGCGCCGAGTGCTTTGGCTGCGACTTCGAAGCTCGCGCGTGTGCGTGTCGATTGCTCGTAGAAGAGGGTGATGACGGTGACTCCGCGCAACGTTGCGACTTTGGCGACGGGACGGCTGCGAACTTCGCGCATGCCCTCGGCGGTTTCCATCACAAGCTGGATTTCAGCGGGCGTCAGGGTATCAGTGTCGAGGAGGTCTTTGCGTGTCCACCCCGGTGCTTCGCTCGATACCACCGGCGCCTCGGGGTTGCGGAGCTCAAGCATGGGCGACCTCCTCACCGAACACGTAGACGGCGTCTTCGCCATCGACTTCGCGCAGGTGCACCCGCACCTTCTGTACGAGTGCCGTGGGGATGTTCTTGCCCACGAAGTCGGGGCGAATAGGCAGTTCCCGGTGACCACGGTCGACGAGAACCGCGAGCCGAACACGAGCGGGGCGTCCGAAGTCCAGGAGCGCGTCGAGCGCGGCCCGGATGCTTCGACCGGTGAAGAGCACATCGTCGACAAGCACAACGGTTACGCCGTCGATGGAGACCGGTATTTCGCTTGGGCGTATTGGCGGCGGAGCGGAGCGACGGGTCACGTCGTCACGGTAGAGGCCGATGTCGAGTGCTCCGACCGGGACAGCAACGCCCTCGAATTCGCGAATTGCGTCGGCGAGGCGGCGGGCGAGCGGGTAACCGCGTGAGAGCAGACCCACAATCACCAGGCCTTCGGCGCCACGGTTGTTTTCGACGATTTCGTGGCCGAGCCGCCGGAGCGTCCGGGCGACCTCGTCAGGGCCGAGATACGGCGCGGGAGTCACGAAAAACGCCTCCCCCGCGGCACGGGACAGGCGAACAGAAGGACACGCTTGCCGGGCATACCGGCGCCTCCTCCCTTGGCAGCCTCACGGGACCACCTTAAAGGGTCTCACCTGAGAATAGCGACGCCGTCAATGGTGAGCAATGTAGTTAACCGTAACAAAGCCACCGGTATACTGGCCGGTAGGTCGATGCCTCCGCCAGCCGCTCGGACGGGTCGACATCCTGGAGTTCCCGTTGAGTTCTACACCCTCCTCCCCGGGCAGCCGAGAGGCCGAGGTTCGCGAGCGCATCTTCCGGAGTGCATTGCGTCACTTCTCACAGAAGGGCTTCGCTGCCACCTCCCTGCGCGAAGTCTCCGAAGACGCCCAGACCACGAAGCCGATGATCTATTACTACTTCGGCTCGAAAGAGGGGCTCTACGCGGGCATCGTGCGGGAGATTCTCGAGGAGATGGCCGAGGAGATCCGCGCGAACCTTCCCGCCGAAGCACCGATCGATGAGCAGACGATGGCGTTCTGTGAGCGGTACCTCGATTACTTCCTCCAGAAGGAGGAGATCATCGCGCTGGTTCTGCGCGAGGTGTTCGGCCTCGGCGGCGTGCCGATGGCCGAGTTCTCCCAGGCGCTTGGCGAGCGCGTTCGCCAACCACTCGATGCCATCGTGGCGCGCGGGATGGATACCGGGTCCTTGCGCCGGGATGGCGTTGCCACCTGCGCGACGGCGATCACCGGCATCCTGAATATGTTCATTCTCGCGCACGTGTTCGGCGGAGCGGAGATCGATAAAGAGACACCCCTGCGGCAGGTTCGCTACTACCTGGACGGCCTCCGCGCCTCGTAAATTCTCTCGCTCGCCCCCTCATGTTCACGCTCAGTCCGCCGTTTGTAGATGGTAAGGGAGGCGGAGTGTGTCTGACGCGAAGCTGATGGATTACTACGCGGTGCTCAATCTGCCGCCGAAAGCCGATCTTTCCGGCATTGAGAATGCGTATGCGCGCCTCTCTGACGACCTGATGAAGCAGTCCGAGGACGACGAAACGTACCGCCAGGCGATGCAGCGGCTCAATGAAGCCTACGCGGTGCTTTCGAAGCCCGAATTGCGGCGAGAGTACGACCGCGCGTTCTTCCGCGGCGAACTGGAACGGCTGGAGCGCGAAGCGCGAGCGATCCGGCGCCGCCGGAACATGGCGAGCAACGCACTCGTGGCCGGACTCGTCCTCGTTGTCGCTGTGCAGGCGGGCGCGCTCCTCTATCTCGGTGGCGACGCGGTCACCGGACTCTTCAACGCCATCTCGAACGCACTGTTCTAACCAACCAGGGTTGCATGCCACGTGTGCGATCGCGCACGATGCCGCGGCGTGATTTTGCGCCCGGTGTGTCGCATGCCCCAGTTTTCGAATGTGATTGCCGATGAGGCAGCGTTGCGCGAGGTCATCGCCGAACCACGAGGTTCAGGCGCCTGGGACAAGTGCCTCGACTTCATCGACCCGCACGCTGCCGCGTACATCGGGCTGAGTCCGTTTTGCATGATCGCGACGACGGATGCGGCCGGCCGAATGGACATTTCACCGAAGGGTGATCCCGCCGGTTTCGTCCGCGTCCTCGACGAGCGCACTATTGCTATCCCCGACAGGCCGGGGAATGGGCGCGCCGATACTTTCCGCAACGTTCTCGCGAACCCGCGCGTCGCGGTCTACTTCGTCGTTCCCACGAGGGCGGAGAGTCTGCGCGTCAACGGCTCAGCCCGGCTGGTTACCGACCAATGGTTGCTCGACGAGCTTTCGATGAAAGGCCGCCCGGCACAGTTGGCATTGGTTGTGGATGTCGAAGAGGCGTATTTCCACTGCTCGAAGTGCGTCATTCGTTCGAACCTCTGGGACGCAACGGGATGGGCCGATGCCACGGGGCTGGCGTCCCTCGGCGCGGTGATTCGCGATCAGCTCAGGCTCGACGTTCCCGCCGAGGCTGTCGACGCCGGGCTGGAACAGGATGCGAAGACGAGGCTCTACTGACGCGGTAGTTCAGGGCGCGGCGCTGCGCTTGAACTGCTTGCTCAACCCGAGACCCTGGTCCTGGTACGAAGAGCCGGCGTTCACGCCGTAGAGCCGCTCGGGCGCTGCGAGCATGCGTTCATACATGAGCCGGCCGATGCGCTGACCGTCTTTGAGTGCGTAGGGGATCTCGTGGGAGCGCACTTCGAGGATCGCGCGTGTGCCCTGCAGGTCACCTGTACCGTAGCCGAAGCCCGGGTCGAAAAAGCCGGCGTAGTGCACGCGGAACTCGCCCATCGCCTGGTCGTACGGGAGCATTTCGGCGGCGTACGTGGGCGGCACGCGGACACGCTCTTTCGAGCCGAGAATGTAGAACGCGTCGGGCGTCAGGATGAGTTGTCGTGAGGGCCGCACGGCTTCCCAGAAGTCGTCCGGGTCGTAGTAGCCGATGCGCTCGAGGTCGACCACCGGGGCTTCGCTGCGGGCCTTCCAGCCTACCGTGCGGTCTCCGGCGCGCCCGGAGAGGTCGACCGAGAACCAGATACCGCTATCGACCGTCGCCTTTATCTGTTCGCCATTCTCATCGAATACCAGCGCTTCTTCGTCGGCTGCCCGGCGGCTCGCGTGGGACGAAGCTGAGCGGCCGCGGACGAAGCGGAGCTGGTTGAGGCGTGTCCCGGTCTTCACGCGCACGTTGAAGGTCTTGGGCGAAACCTCAGCGAACAGCGGCCCCTGGTATCCGCGTTCGATGATATCGAACTGGTCCGCGCGGTCGGTGATAAGTCGCGCGAAGACGTCGAGGCGACCGGTCGTGCTTTTCGGATTCGCCTTCGCCAGGAGACCACCGCGGTTCGCGAGATCGAGCGATTCGAGCAAGGGAATGATGTAGACCGCGCCCTTCTGCAACACCGCTCCGTCTTCGAGCGCGATGCGCTGCACGAGAAGGTCGTCTGCAGCTTCGAGAACTGTGGTTCCGCGGCCGGGAAGGAAACTGGCGCGCACCTGGAGCGCGTAATCGCCGAGGCGCAAGTCGATGCTCGCGGGCTGGAGCTGTGATTCGTCGATTCCGTTGGTGGCGACGAGCGCACCCTCTGCCACAAGTTCGCGGAGGTGTTCGAACGGCAGCACTCCGCGGTCGTGTTCGCGCACCTCGCGCCCTGTTTCGGGGAACAATCTCGGCCCGCTGGGCGATGTCATCGAGCGCTCGCGCCCGTCGGAGTGGTCATCGCGCGAAGTCTAATCCGGCAGCGGCTAGGCGGAATCACCGGGCGGCGTCGCCAGCTGCTTCGGCCAGTTTGCGAACCTCACCCTCGGCATACGGCGTTATGGTTTCGATGACGTCCACCCGGCTGTCGAGCCGTTTTTGGAGTCCGCTCATGAGGCCGAGCACGCGGAAGATCAGCAGGATGTCGCCGGGAACCTCCGTGACCGGGTTGGCCTGGAGGATGCGGGACAGCCGTTCGTTGACTTCGGGCATGACGTCCTGGTCGACGTAAGGTTTGCTCTCCGTGCCGCCGTACTCAAAGAACGACCGGCCGAGTGCGACCAGCGAATCCGGGTCCTCCGACTTCGTCTTGAAGCCTATCGCGCGGAAGGCCGCGACCATCTCGGCGTCGTCCTGGTGCATAAGCGCCATGATGAGCTTCGCGTAGTTCCGCCGGAAGGCTTCCGGCAACTCCTTCGAGAGTCCGAAGTCGAGGAAGACGACGACAGGGCCCGGGAGCACGAAGAGATTGCCCGGGTGTGGGTCGGCGTGGAAGAAGCCGTGGACGAGGATCTGTTCGCAGTAGGCCTCGGTCATGATCTGGGCGACCTGGTTCGGGTCTATCCCTTCACCGACCAGAGTCTCGATGTCGGAGATCTTGGTGGCTTCGATGAACTCGGTGGTGAGGACCCGGCGGCGCGTTGTCTCCCAATAGACCTTCGGAATCTTGATATCCGGGCGATGCGCGAGGTCTTCGGCGACTCGTTCGGAGCTGCGGCCCTCGAGTTCGAAGTCGAGTTCGCGCGGCATGTCCTTGTTCAGCTCGTTCATCAGCACCCGGAAGTCGAAGTTCTTTTCGAGTCGGGCGAGGATCTTCACGAGGATCGCCACGTTGCGCAGGTCTGTTTCGAGAATGCGGTCGATGCCGGGGTACTGCACCTTTACGGCGACGTCGTCGCCGTCTTTGGTGCGAGCGCGGTGAACCTGGGCAAGCGATGCGGCGGCGATGGGCGTCCGGGTGAAGCCATCGAAGAGGGCGTCGGGATGTGTTCCGAACTCACGCTGGAAGACGCGAACGACCTGGCTGAATGGCCGCGCCGGGACGGAGTCCTGCAACCGGCTCAGCACTGAGACGTACTCGGTGGGGGCAACGTCGGCGCGCGAACTGATGAACTGGCACGTCTTGATCATCATGCCTTCGAGGCGCGTGGCCAGCCCATAGATGCGCTCCGCGTTCCGAGTGTGAGCGCGTGAAAGCCGGAGTTCGCGCTGCCTGGGCGTCAGCTTCTTGTTCCGCTGAATACGCTTGTAGCTGAGATAGATGACGAGGAATGTCCAGCCGACATCGAGAAACCGTCGTGCACGTTGATGCCAGGGCAGTGGCCTCGTGCCGGTGAGCGTGTTTGCCATTCGTCTTCGATCGTAGCCCGAACGGGGTTCAGACGCGAAGAAACCGGGCCCAATGGAGCCCGGTTTCGTGTGCCTGGAACCGCCGCGACTCAGGACTTGAGTGCGATCGCATCGACCTTCCATGCACCGGCGACGTCTTTCCAGCGGGTAGCGATGGTGCGGGAGTCGCTGCTGCCTTCGGCGCTCATGACGAGGTCAACAAGGTGGTCTTCGCCGTCCTGGCCCGTCACGTTGACGGCGACGCTGGGCTTGCCGGTTGGCTGAGGCTGCGCGGCCATCTGCCCCTGGAGCGCCATTGCCTGGCCCATGCCGTTCGGTGTGAACGCCATCATCAGGCCCGCGATGTTCTGATTGATCAGGTCGTTCGCGAACTGCTCCGCGCTGGCCTTGAGATCCGCCATAGGTTCGTTCTCCTTGCTCCCCGGATAGTTTGGGTCGGGGGCGAAGATAGGGTAGGCGGCAGGCCAACGATGTCAACCGCCGTCACGCCCGCCTCAGTAGCCGTGGCTGTCCCAGAGGAGGTCGCCCTTGCCCACCACCTTCGCCTGGTACCGCGATGCCACGAAGAGCAGGTCGCTGAGGCGGTTCAGGTAGGGGATAACCTGGGAGCCCACTTCTTCTTCTCGCGAAAGTGCGATGGTGGCCCGTTCGGCCCGGCGGCACACCGTCCGCGCGACGTGAAGCTGCGCCGCCGCCATGTCGCCGCCCGGGAGGATGAAGCTGCGCAGTGGTTCGAGCGTGGCGTTCCACTCGTCCATCCACGTTTCGAGGTCAGCCACGTGGTGCGCTTCGATACCGGGCACTGCGAAGCGCTTCTTGTCGTCCTCCAGGATGCAGAGGTCGGAGCCGAGATTGAAGAGCACCTGTTGAATGATGAAGAACTGGTCTCGCATCGACTCATCCAACCCGGCCGCGACAGCGACCCCGATGGTTGAGTTCAGCTCATCCACTGTCCCGTAGGCTTCGATCCGCAGGGAGTCCTTCCGGACCCGTTGGCCGCCGCCAAGAGCGGTCGTTCCATCGTCTCCGGCGCGCGTGTAGACACGATTGATGTGAACCATGGAGCCATGGTAGCGCGTGGCCGCCATGGATTCGCTGCTGGTTCCCGCTGTGCCGTGACGTATCGAACGTTGCGGGACACAATGTTGGCGCGGAGCGTTGGCCCGCGAGGGGAAACGGATGACGAACGAACAGCAGCGTTGCATTCGATGCCACGCGGTCTACACCGGACTGCCGTACGTGATGGCGGGACGGAAGTTCTGCTGCCAGAGTTGCTCGGTTGGCTCGGCTTGCGAACACCAGGGGATCCACCGGCCGGTCAGTGTGCGACGCTACGACACCATGTTCGATCGGTTCCGCCAGGTCGTCCGCGAGAGCAACCCCTGGGAAGTCCAGAAGGACCCCGCTCCGCACTGAGCGAAAAGTTTACGAAGCCCTCGTCATAAGAAACCCTACCCGGGCGCAGGTGGCGGATATAGTCCCGTGCGAGGGATCGGCGCCTCTCCCAGGACAGGTGCTCGACCCGCCGGCCGAAAGACTGGGTGGAGGAGGTGCGCCCGCCCGCGTCCACCAAAGCCCGGCGCCGACCCTCATCTTCCCTTCTGGTGCGGCTGGAAAGCGCTGAGTACGATTTCCCTGTGTCTAACGAAGAGCGTTTCGAAGTAAACCAGCCGGATGTCGTGGACGAAAGCGTCGATGGCGAAGTTCTTATCGTGCATCTCGGCACGGGAACGTACTTCAGTGCGCGCGATGCCGGTGACGCAGCCTGGCAGTTGCTAGCGAGCGGACAAACGCCGGCCGAATGTGCGGTTGTGCTGGGACAACCCGAGGCAGATGTGCGGGCGTTCGTCGCGCAACTCGTCGACGAAGGGCTTCTGCGCCCACGAAGCCGACCGGTCGATCCGCCACCCGCGATTCAACCGGCCTCCGGGCCACTCGCGCTCGACAAGTACACCGACATGCAGGAACTCCTGCTCCTCGACCCGATCCATGACGTGGAACCGGAAGGGTGGCCGGTCGCCCGTGCGAATACCCCGGAAGGGCGCCCGTAGCGATGGTTCCGCCTTCGGACGGGCGGGCGTTCGCTGATTTTGAACACGCCTTTCACGAAGCTTCGTCCGGGAGAGCCATTCGCCGGGTCGTGGACATCGGTGGCCACCGGGTCGGGATGACGTTTGCCGGTGAGCCGCTGTTACGGGCGATGTACCCACCCTTCGCGCATCTCGAAACGGCCGGCGCCGCGGAGATCGAGGTGGGTTGTTGGGACAGCGAATCGAGCGGTGTTCGGCTGCCGCGTTCAATCGACCCCGAGGCGATCAATCGCCAGAGCCTCCCTGCCTTCCAACGCGACGCCGGGGAGCGATGGGCGTTCGCCCGGCCCGACCCGGGTTTGAGCGCCTATTCAACGAGTCGCTCACGAGGTCTGTATTGGTGGCCCGCGGCGAGCGGTATCACCTACGGCGACCTTGCCGGTGGACTCCGGGCGATCATCAACTGGTCGATGGCACAACGCGGCCTCCAGTTCCTCCATAGCGCAGCCGTTGGTCGAGGGGGCAAGGCAGCGCTCATCGTCGGGCAGAGCGGTTCTGGAAAGAGCAGCACCGCGCTGACCTGCCTGCTTGCAGGCATGGACTACCTCGGCGACGACCACTGCTTGCTCGACCTGCGGGAGTCGCCGGCGGTGCACTCGGTGTATGCGGCAGCGAAGCTGCACACTGCGCAACTCGAACGATTCCCCGAACTGGCTACCCACGTCGTGAACCCGGTGCGCGCGGACGGCGAGAAAGGGGTCGCCATCCTGAATCCGGCGTTTGCGGCGCAGCTTCCGCGCCGGCTTCCGATCTCTGCGGTTCTCGTGCCGATGATCGGTGAGGGCGCAATGTCCCGGCTCGAACCGCTCACGCGTGCGGCCGCGTTGCTCGCCCTGGCCCCGAGTACACTGCTTCAGATGGCCGCCGCCGATACAACAGGTCTCGGGCCGATGGGCTCCCTGGTGCGCGTCGTGCCCTGCTACAGGCTGGTGCTCGGCTCGGACCGGGACTCCATTGCCGAGCAGATTTCGTCGTTACTGAGTATCAGCGGGATTGCCCGGTGAGCCCGCTCGTGTCGGTAATCATCCCCGTGTACAACGGGGCCCGGTTCCTTCGGGAGGCGATCGAGTCCGTATTCGCCCAGCAGTACGAGCCGATCGAGGTCATCGTTGCTGATGACGGGTCGACCGATGAATCGGCTGCCATAGCCCGGTCATTCAGCGGGGTCACCGTCCTTGACCTGCCTCATGGAGGAGTGTCGGCGGCGCGCAACGCTGCGGTTGCGGCGGCCGATGGCGAGTGGCTGGCGTTCCTCGACGCCGACGATCTCTGGCTCCCGGGCAGGCTACGGGCACAGCTCGAGGCGGCGGAGCGAATGCCCGGCGTGGATATCCTCCTGGGCCACAAACGGATTCGGCTGGAACCAGGGGCACGCGGGGTCGATGTACTTTTCGGAGACGGGGCTGAGATGGTGTCGTATGAGCCGAGTGTGTGGCTGGTTCGACCTCACGCGTTCCATGTGACTGGCGGATTCGATGTCGACCTCGCCATTGGCGAGGACACGGACTGGCTGGTGCGAGCCGCTGACAGGGGAATCCAAACGCACGTGTGCCCGGAGGTTCTCTTTGTCCGGAGGATTCATGACACGAACGCGACCTCGGAGCCGTATGACCGCAAAGGGCTCATGTTGAGCATCCTGCGTGATTCGGTGCGGCGTAAGAATCCTGCTGGAGGCGCCGGGACATGATGGGGTGGCCGAGCGTATCCGTGGTTATCCCGGCATACAACGCGAGCCGGTTCCTCGCCGACGCCGTCGGCAGCGTCCGCATGCAGACTGTCCCGGCGGCGGAGTTGATTGTCGTGGACGACGGGTCGTCAGACCGCACGGCCGAAACCGCGAGTGCGCTCGGTGCACGGGTACTGACCATTCCGCATGCCGGCGTCTCAGTCGCGCGGAACACTGGTGTGGCCGCCTCGAGCGGCGAGTTCATCGCGTTCCTGGACGCCGATGACATGTGGTCACCGGAGAAGCTCGAGCGGCAACTGCAACTGGCGGCCGCAAACCCGGGCGCCGGGGTGGTCATGGCGCGCCAGGGATACCTGTTTGAGGGCCAGATCCCCGCGTGGTTCCGTGGCCCGCGGGATGGCAACTCCGAACCGGGCTACCAGCCGAGTAACTGGTTATTGCGGCGCTCGACATGGGAGCGTGTGGGAGGCTTCAGCGAGGGCGTGACGCACTCCGAGGACACCGATTGGCTCGCTCGCGCGTCAGACCTGGGAGTCCGGGTGGTGATGGTTGACGAACCGCTCACGACTCACCGAATTCACGACCAGAACGCCAGCGGGCTGGCGGCGGACGTGCGGGCCGGTGTGCTGCAGGCGTTGCGCAGTTCGGTTCAGCGTAAGCGCGTGCTCGGGCAGGAAACGGGATGGTCATGACGGCAGTGTCAGTGGTCATCCCCGCGTACAACGCCGAGCGCTTCCTGGCTGAGGCACTCGGAAGTGTGTGCTCACAGGAGTCACACGCGCTGGAGGTGGTCGTCGTCGATGATGGCTCTACCGATGGGACCGCTGCGGTTGCGCGCCAGTTCCCGGCGGTTCGGCTGATCCAGCAGGCCAACGGAGGCATCGGCGCCGCCCGGAATACGGGCGTTCGACTCACTTCGGCCCCGCTTGTTGCCTTTCTCGACGCGGATGACGTCTGGCCCTCCGGCCGGCTCGCCGCACTTGCCGCCGCACTGTCGGATGACCTGGATGCGGTGTTCGGACGGGCACAGCAGTTCGGCGAGGGCAGGGGCGAGGACGCACCCCAGCCGGCACTCGTGGCCGGGACGATGCTCATTCGGCGCGAAGCTTGCCAGCGTGTCGGCTCGTTTGATGAGAGTCTGAGGGTCGGTGAGTTCATCGACTGGTGGGCGCGTGCGGAGGAAGCCGGGGTCCGTTGGCGCCAGGTCCACGATGTCGTGCTCCGCAGGCGCATTCACACAACGAATACAGGTATCACGCAGGCGGCCAACCGGGTGGACTACACTCGTGTGCTGCGGGCCGCACTTGAGCGCCGCCGAGGGACCAGCTGAGCATCCCACACCTCGGGCCACCAAATCCCACCCAACTGGCGGCGCTGCAGGCAGCGCTACTGCCAGGCGAGCGCGCCATCGAGGCCTGGTACAGCCTGCGCGAGCATTCCGGTGCGCTCGACAAGACCGACCCGGCGACCTTTCGGATGCTCCCGATGGTGTACCGCAACCTGCACGGCGCGGGCCTCGACGACTCCGAACTTGCCCGGCTAAAGAGCGTGTACAGGCAGTTCTGGCTGAGAACCCGGCTTACGTTGCGGTCAGCCTCGCAGGGTTTGGCAGCGCTTCGAGCGGCGGGAGTCGAACCGGTGGCGTTGAAGGGCCTCGGGTTGATGGCTACCGCATACCCGGAGCCCGCAACCCGCCCGATGCACGACCTCGACTTCCTGATTGCCCCGGGAGACGTTCAGCGCGCGTTTGACGCACTGGCAGCGACAGGCTGGCGGCCGCTGCACGGTTCACGCGAACACTACTTCCGGACGCTGCGGACGTTCCATGCCCTGCCAGTGATTGGTCCAGACAGTGTTGAACTCGACCTTCACCGGTTCATGCTCGAAGAGAACTGCTTCGCGGGGGCCGATGACCGGCTGCGGCGCCGGGTTCGCGAAAGCGCGGTCGATGGGATGCGCGTGTCCGTGCCGTCGCCCGAGGACCAGGTCATCAACGCCTGTGTTCACGGCGTAAGGTGGGATCCGGTTCCGCCACTCCGCTGGGTGATCGATGCAGTGATGGCCATTCGCTCAACGGGCGCTGCTTTTGAGTGGGACTACCTCGAGGACGAGTCCGTTGAGCGTGGCGTTTCGCTGGCCATGGCCGCGGCACTGGACTTCGCGCGGCAGTTCGAGCCATCGATCCCGGCGGCAACGGTTGAAGCGTTGGCGTCCGCGCCGCACCAGCGAATCGAGCGATGGGACTTCCGGGCCCAGCAAGCCGGCTATTCGGCGCCGGGCCAGGTTGGCCGCTATGTGACGCGGTATCTCCGCCTTTCGTCGCGACGACGGCCGCAGCGGCGGTTGCGGGAGTTCCCGGTCTATCTCGCCGCTATGTGGGAACTCGATAGTCCTCGAGCGGTGCCGTTGGAGGGCGTACGGCGAGTCTGGCGGGCGGCCCGGAGATGAGTGGTACCGGGGGAGGGATTCGAACCCACACGCCTTGCGGCCGCCGGGTTTAAGCCAGCTGCGTCTGCCATTCCGCCACCCCGGCGTTGGGCTGACTTTACCGGAGGGAGCGGACTTGGGGTACGCCTCAGTCGCGGCAGGTCTTGCAGAGACCGTACAACTCGAGGCTGTGGCCTTGCAGCGCGAACCCACGCGCCCTCGCCTGCTCCGTGATGCGGGCGTCGATTTCGGGGTCGCTGAACTCCGTGAGTGAGCCACACGTGCGGCAGACAAGATGATGATGATGGTCGCCATCCGACACCTGGTAGCGCGATGTGCCGTCTTCGAGCGGAACGCGGCACATCATCTCGAGTTCCTGGAGCAGTTTGATAGTCCGGAACACCGTTGCGCGCCCGACGCCAGGCACTTCGGCCAGCAGATCCTCCACTGTGAACGGCCCCGGAGCCACTTCGATGGCCTGCAACACGGCCCGGCGCGGCGCCGTCGAACGGAAGCCGATCGCCTCGAGGCGGGTGGCCGCAGTGTCGGCGAATGTCACGCGATTCATCGTACCAAACCACCGAATCGCAACCTACGGCTGGTGGCGGCCCGGGCCGATGATCAGGTGTCAGTCGAGGAGGACGTACGTTGTCGGAAATCACACTGCTGCATGTCCCGAGGCAACTGGTCGTGTTCCGCGTCGGCGCTACGTCATACGGCATCGCGATTGACGCGGTCGAGGAGATTTTGCCGCTGCTTCCTGTTACTTCGACGCCCGGGGCGCCGCGTGGAGTGCTCGGCCTCGCGAACATCCACAAGCGTGTGGCGCCAGTATTCGACCTGCATGAGCGGTTCGGTATCGAACGGCCGGCAGATTCGAGCGAGACGCGCCTGATCCTGGTGAGCATCGAGGATACCGCGGTGGCGCTGCTCGTGGACGAGGTGGACGAGGTGCTCACCGTGCGCAACGAAGATGTTCAGCCGGGGGCGTCACTTGGGGCAACGGCTGCCGTGGACTACTTGCGCGGGGTTGTCCGCGAGGGAGACAGGCTGCTGCTGTGGGTCGATCACACGCGCCTTGCGCCTCCGGCCGTCCGTAACCTTGAGGCCGCTGCGTGAATCAGGTGGCCATCCAGGCACTGTCGCGGCAGCACGCGTCGCCCGCTTCCGCGAGCACATCGAGGTGCCCCTGGACGGTGGCGACAATCTGCCAGAACCGGCGGCGGAGCGCTCGCGGATAGAGCCGTTCGGCCAACGCGTACAGCGAGACTGAGCGGCTGTCGCGCAGTTCGGCCAGGACACGCTCTGTTCGTGCGAGCGCCTGCTCCAGGTTCGTTTCGATGACCTCACGGACATCTTCGAAGGGGGCGCCGTGGCCCGGGTAGCAGCGTTGCCACTGGCCTTCGCCAAGCCATTCGAGCGATTGCAGGAAGCGAGGGAGGCTCATGAAGCGCTCTCCTTTCAGGAACTGCACAGCTGGCGTGGGCGTGATTTCCGGCAGCAGGGTGTCGCCGGAGAAGAGCAACCGGTCACGGTTATGGATGACCACAAGATTTCCCGGTGTGTGACCCGGCGCCGGCACGGCTGTGAGTCCACACGGGAGAGACAGCGGTTCGGAGACGCAACGCGACGGCTCGAAGGGCTCGTACCGGAGTGTGGTGGGCCATCGCCCGTCCCCAGGTTCGCGCCAGGTAGCACTGGTGCGCATTTGGTGAGTCCATTCGCGCCGTTGTTCGAGACCCGCCCGCACCTCGGCCACGACGGACGGTGGCGCGCCGCTGGCCGCGGCGAACTCCTCGAGGTTGTCGATGTCACGGTCGGTGTGTCCCAGCGTTTGAGCGGTATCGGCCTCGCCCACCACGACCTCCAGCCCCTGTGCCTGCCACCATGCGCCGAGGCCAGCGTGGTCGAGGTGGCCGTGTGTCGCAACGATCATGCGAGGACGCCGCCCTGCCAACGCCTGGCTGAGGGTCTCTCTGGCGCCCCGGTAGTCCGGGCCGGTGTCGACTACAACGAGGTCGTCGCCTTCGCTGACGAAGTAGACGTTGTTGTAGGCCATCGTGACGCGTTCGATGTTCACCATCCGGCAGAGTGTACGGAGCCGTTAGAGTTCGCCCCAATTCGCATTCGCCGCGTCCGACCGCTTACCATCCGGCGGTGACTACTGCCGACCGGCTCTCCCTCGAAGACGTTGCCTTGATCAAGACGACCGCGGACCGCCTCGAAGAGAGCATCGAACGCGTGATTGTCGGTAAGCCGGAGATCGTGCGCCTGGCGCTCGTCGCGCTGCTCTGCGAAGGGCACATTCTGCTCGAGGACGTGCCGGGGCTTGGCAAGACAACACTGGCCAAGGCGATTGCGCGGTCACTCGGCTGTACGTTCCGGCGGATTCAGTTCACCCCCGACCTGATGCCCGCGGACATCACCGGGATCAATTACTACAACCAGAAAATCGGCGAGTTCGTCTTCCGCGAAGGGCCCCTGGTCGCGCAGGTCGTGTTGGCCGACGAAATCAACCGGGCCACGCCGCGAACGCAGTCGGCGTTGCTCGAGGCTATGGAAGAGCGCCAACTGACGGTCGAAGGCGTGACCACACGGTTGCCGTCGCCCTTCCTCGTTGTTGCCACCCAGAACCCGGTGGAGCTGGAGGGCACGTTCCCGCTCCCGGAAGCTCAGCTCGACCGCTTCCTCATCCGGCTCAAGCTGGGCTATCCGGGTGAAGACGAGGAGGATGAGATCCTCCGGCGGTTCGAGGGCGAATCACCGCTCGAGAGCCTCCAGCCCGTGATCACCGGCGAGGAACTGACACGCCTGGCCGAGGCGCTTCGACACCTTCACGTTGACCCTTCGGTGCGGCGCTACGCAGTGCAGATCGTGCAGGCGACGCGGCAGGACACCGCGTTTGAGCTGGGCGCCAGCCCACGTGGAAGCCTCGCGCTCTTCCGGACGGCGCGCGCGCTCGCGGCCGTTTCCGGCCGTGACTACGTGTTGCCAGATGACGTGAAGACCATGGCGCCGTATGTGCTCCCCCATCGCCTCATCCTCTCGACCCAGGCGCGGCTGCGTGGTCGCAATGCCGATGAGTTGCTGGGTGAGGTGCTGAAGCGTGTACCTGTTCCGATCGAGGGCTGAATGCCGTTTCGCGACTCCTGGATCGTCGTTGGCGTCCTGCTCATTCTCGTCGGCTTCGGCGCCGAACAGCCGATTATTGGTGTCATCGGCACGCTGATCCTGGTCCTCGGCTGGGTGGCGCGGTATTGGAGCAAGCATCTGTTCGACCGCGTGACTCTCACGCGGACTCCCGCCGAGCGGCGCGCCTTCATCGGTGAAGAGATCGGTGTCGACTTCACACTCACGAATCAGAAGCCACTCCCGCTGCCGTGGTACGAGTGGCGGTTCGCCCTCGGCGAGCCATTGCCAGTCGAGGGAGAGACACTCGGCGCAGCAGCCGTTCCCGGTCTGAAGTGGCTGCATCGACGGGGTTCGCTGGGCTGGTACCAGCAGCACCGCTGGCGTTTCACCCTTCGGCCGACTGAGCGCGGCTTCCACCAGTTTGGCCCGGCGACGATCAAGTCGGCTGACCTGCTCGGAGCGTTTCCGCGCAGCATCGAGGATGAGGGCAAAGAGCACATCATCGTCTTTCCTGCGGTGTTGCCGCTCGAAGACCTCGGGCTTCCGTCGGACCGCCCGTTTGGCGAGCGGCGTGGTGGCGACCGCGTGTTCGAAGACCCGCTGCGCATCGCCGGGATGCGGGAATACCGGCCCGGCGACCCGCTCAAACGGATCGACTGGAAGGCGACGGCGCGGTCTGGAGAGCTGCGTTCGCGCGTCTACGAGCCATCAGCGACGCAGCAGCTCTACCTGCTCGTGAACGTCGACACCATGGAGCACTCGTGGGAGGGGTACCTGAAAGAGGAGCTCGAGCGGATCGTGACCGTTACCGCGTCGCTGGCTGCGTGGGCAGCTGGCGCGCGCTATGCCGTCGGCCTGTTGGCCAACGGCGCATTTCCTGACGCTGACCGGCCGATCCGGTTGCCGCCGTCGCGCTCGCGCGACCAGCTGACACGTATCCTCGAGGCACTCGCCGTCATTCAACCACTGACGCTCGGTGACCTTGCCGGCGCCATTCGGAAGGAAAGCGGCAGGATGCCCGCAGGCTCGACGCTGGTGGTCGTGGCCTCACTCATGCCCGAAGCCCTCGCGGGTGTGCTGGCGCGCCTGCACGACGAGGGCCATCACATTTTCGTGGTTGCGACGAGCGGGCGGGTTACCGAGGCTGTGCCTGCCGGAATCGGCGTACGCGAGGTGCGCGGTGCGTTCGCCGGGGAGGCGCTGTTCGCATGATCGCTCGCATCGCCACTGCCTCGCTGCTTCTCGCCGAAGGCCTCACCGCGGCGACGCTCGCGGAGTTCCTGGCGGCTACCTACTCCGGGCCGTCGCCGCATGCGGTGGCAGCGTGGGCCTTCGCCCTGACGGCACTCGCCGGGTTCGCGGTCCCGCGATTCGTCGAAGGTTTCGAACTCTCGGCCACGAAGTCCTACCTGGTCACGGGCGCTGTGGGCATGGCTTTTGTTTACTTGCTTGTTCGGATAACGGTCGCCGGTGATGTTGCGTTCTGGGACCTGGGCTGGGTGCGCGGGTTCCTGACCGATTCGCAGAAGGCGGCCGAAGAGGGTGGGCACGCGATGCTTGGCGCGGTGCTCCTGCTCGTCGTCTGGGCGCGTTCGAACCTGCGAGCCGCCGATGAGATCGAGATGGAGACGATGCCCCGCTCGGTGACGCTCCCGTTCACCGTGGTCACGATCGTCGTGGTTTTGGGGGCGCTGGGAGACCGTTCCGGCGAGGTCGGCCGGGCCGGCGCCGCGTTCTACCTGTTTGCGGTGCTTGCGCTGGTCTGCTCGCAGCTTTCGCTTAGTGGCGCAACGTTCGGGGAGGTGCGCGCGGGCGGTACAGTCGGAATCCTGCTGGCGGGCGCCGCGGCCGCCTCTATCGCCGCGCTGCTCATCATTGCGCTCTTCGTGGGCATTCTCGGGCCGGTGCTTGGGCCCATCATCAGCACCTCTGTTCGATGGACGCTGACCATCATCCTGACCCCGTTCGCATGGGTGCTGACGTGGTTTTTCGAGTTGATTTTCAAAGGAGCGAACCCGTTCCCGGACATCCAGCAGACCATCGCCAGCCGCACGCAAGAAGCAGCCCATCCGGACAGCGAGAAATCGACCGCCACAAAGGTCAGTGCCTTCTTTATGCGAACTGTGGCGCTGCTGGTAATGGTCGGCGCCGCGGCAGTCGTGGCGACCATGTTCGCGCGAATGCGGAACCGCCAGCGCGCACGGGAGGACGAAGGGCGTGAGGTGTCCGCCGCCGGCGACCTTCGTTCGGATCTCGGAGCGATGTTCCGTTCTCTCTTCCGCCGGTCCCCGGCGAGGGCGCCTGGGAGCGCAACCACGGAGGCGACCCGTCTCTACCTCGAAGTCCTGGCGAAGGCGGAGGCGAGCGGCCATGCACGGGACTCGGGCGCCACCGCCAGGGAGTTCGCGCCGGTCCTGAAGGATACTTTCGAGGACCCCGTAACGGACGACATAACTCGAGCATTCGAATCCGCCCGGTACGCTGGACGTGAACCTGATGCCCGAGCGCTGGCGGAACTCCGGCAGCGGTGGGAGCGGTAGGCAGGCCGCTAGGCAGACCTGTTCTCAAGAACCGCCCACCCGTCGCCGAAAGAGGTGACCAGGGGGACGGCCGCCGATGTGTCGGACTGCGAGGCGAACTCGACATCGGCCTGGAAGCCGAGGGAACGAGTGAGGCTGGCGTGAGTCGAAGCGCCTACGAGCGTGTGGGGCGATTCAACTTCCAGTGCCAGGCGCGCGCCGTCACCAAAAGCCCACCGTTCACGAGGTTCGGCGATTCGCTGAACCAGGGCCGCAGCCATGGCGAAGTCCTCGAGCGAGAACCGCCGCGCGCCGTCGTTTCCGGCGCAGACCACTACAACGCGTTCATGTGCGCGTGCGAATGATGTCACCGCCGAGAGGTTCGCCAGGGACCCGGCGACTGTGATTCCGAGTGACGCGACCGCACAGAGCGCCACGGTTCCGTTCGAGGTCACGAGTGCCGCGGGTCGGCCCGCCAGTTCCAGCCTGGCCGCCTCTACCGGCGAATTTCCGTAGTCGAAACCTTCTGGCCTGATGCCACCCTGTTCGCCGAAGAGCAGGACTCCGTCCCGTCCCAGCGCCCGGCCAGCATCCAGTGTGTCGACCACGGTGAGCGCATGGAGTCCCCGGGCAAAGAGCGTCGCGATGGTGGTGGTTGCGCGGAGACCATCGATCACGACATAACAGTCAGCAACAGCTAGACGGAGAGTCTCGGCCGGGGTCATTGCGATGTCGATGTGACGGGGCACGTCCGGTAGCATCGAAGCCACGGGCGTATGGCGCACGTCTCGTGCTAAGGTGACGAACGATGGACAACCGTCCGGTGGGGATGTTCGATTCGGGTGTGGGCGGTCTCAGTGTTCTCAAAACGTTTCGCGAGATAGCGCCGGATGAGTCGCTCGTCTACTTCGCCGACACGGCCTGGTTTCCCTACGGCCCACGGCCAGCCGCGGAGGTGAGGAAGCGCTCGTTCGCCATCACCCAGCGACTGATGGAAGCAGACGCGAAGATGATCGTCGTCGCCTGCAACACGGCTTCGGCGGCCGCGATTGCGGACCTCCGCGACGCGTTCCCCGTGCCGTTCGTCGGCATGGTGCCGGGCGTGAAGCCCGCGGCACTGAGTTCCCATTCCGGCAATGTGATCATCCTCGCGACGGAAGGCACCCTCGACGGTGAGCTGTACTCCCGTGTCGTCGAGGAATTCGCACGGGGAACGCGAATCTCCGCCGTGCCAGGGGTTGGGCTGGCGGAGTTGGTCGAAGAGGGGCTCGCCGAGTCGACGAGCGCGAAGGACGCTCTGCGCGCCATCCTGGGTCCTGGCATCGGGCGAGGCGCCGACACCGTTGTCCTCGGCTGCACCCACTACCACTTCCTCGCCGATGATATTCGCGAAGTCTTCCCGGGGGTTGCCATCGTCGATACGTCCGAGGCTGTGGCGCGGCGCGCTGTGCAGGTGCTCGAAGACAGAGGCATGCGTGCCGAATCGGGCAGAGCGGGAACGCTCGACGTGATTGTCAGCGGCGACCGGGACGCGTTTCGGCTGGCCATGGAACGAGTTGGATTCAAGACAAACGCCAGGGAGGCAGTGGCATGACGTTCTTCGCGGAACTTGAAGCGCGCAGTCGCGAGGTTGACTCGCTCGTTTGCGTGGGCCTCGACCCGGACTACAAGAAAACCCCGGTCGACCGCATCGCCTCCTTCAACAAGGCGATCATCGCTGCGACGGCTCCGTTTGCTGCCTGCTTCAAGCCGAACATCGCGTTCTACGAACAGCACGGTATCGCCGGGCTGCGGGCGCTCGAGGAGACGCTCGCAGCAATCCCGGCCGGGATTCCGGTGATCGGCGACGTGAAGCGTGGAGACATGGGAAACACCGCCGAGGCCTATGCGCGCGCCATGTTCGAATACTGGAAGTTTGGCGCTGTGACCGTGAACGGCTACCAGGGCCTCGATGCGGTCGCGCCCTTCCTCGCCTACTCCGAGCACGCGGTCTATGTGCTCTGCCGAACTTCGAATCCAAGTTCGCGGGAGTTCCCGGAACAGAAGCTGGAGAACGGCCGGCTGCTGTACCAGCAGATGGCCGTGACCGCGACTCAGTGGTCGCCGAATGTCGGCCTCGTTGTCGGCGCCACGGCGCCACAGGAGCTGAGGGACGTTCGAACCCTCGTGCCGAATGCGCCCTTGCTCGTGCCGGGAGTCGGAACGCAGGGTGGACGCCCGGATGATGTGGTGAAGAATGCCGGCTACCGCTACGGCAGGATGGTGGTGAATGCGAGTCGTTCAATCATGTACGCGTCGGACGGCCCAGATTTCGCTGATGCAGCCGGCGTCGCTGCACGTACGCTGCGCGACGAACTTCGCGCGGCTGCGGCGCTCCCGGCGTGAACCCGGCGGAGGTTATCGAGGGCCGGGTGTACCGCATGCGCCGGCAACACCCGTGCGGTGGCTGGGAGTGGCGCGTGTTTCGAACCGGCGCCGATATTGGAATTGAGTGCACACACTGTGGGCGGCGAGTGATGCTGGAACGCCGCAAGTTCGAAGCGCGCGTGAAGGAGGCCGTACCGGGTGACGATTAGCGCTGCCGCGACTGAACTTCCCCTGCTGCAGCAGCGCCCGTTCCGGATGCTCAGCTACACGCGGTTCTTCTCCCGCGTGGCCCAGAACGCTATTAACTTCGGGCTTGTCCTGCTCATCAACGAGGAGACGGGCAAGGCGTTCCTCAGTTCTCTACTCGTGCTCGCACTGGTGATCCCATCGACGGTGGCGGGGATTGTGGCGGGGACCGCGGCGGACGTGTTGCCCAAGCGCCTGCTGGTATTCAGCGGCGACCTCGTACGGGCCGGGATCTGCCTGTTCTTCGTATGGAACGAAGGTGGGATCGCGTCGTACTACGCATTGGCGGTTGTCCTCGCCAGCGCCACGCAGTTCGCCGCAAGCGCTGAGTCCGCGATTCTGCCGGCCATTGTCGAGCGGAGCGCGTACATCCGGGCAAATGCGATCAGCCATGCCGTGGGCGGCGCTGCTCAGCTGGTCGGGCTCGGGCTGCTTGCCCCGCTGATCCTGCGCGTCCTCGGGAGTTCGCAGGTGTTGTTTGCGGTCTGTGGCGGACTCTTCGCCGTCGCCGCGATTCAGTCGCTGTTCATCGGCCGAACGCGCTCGATGCAGCGCCAGGAGATAGGTGGAGGCGAACAGGGCGGCCGCTGGTGGCTCGCCGGCTGGCGAGCGATGCGAGCCGATCCACTCGTCATGCGCGCGGCACTCGAACTCACGCTGATCTCGACGGCGCTGATCGTCGTGAGTGGCCTTATCCCCAAGTACATCGAGGACGTCCTCGGGCTGCCTGTCGACATTGGCGCGGTGATCCTTACGCCGGCAGCTCTCGGTGTTGTTCTCGGGCTTCGGATCGCGAGTTTCCTTTCGCACCGTGTCCACCACGGTGTTTTGAGCACGGTCGGTTTCCTTAGCTTCACCGCGCTGCTGGCGCTGCTTGCCTTCGTAAACAAGGAAGCGGACTTCCTTGGCGGGTTCGGCTTCCTCAGTTGGCTCAACCGGGTCAGCATCGGGAACTTCGACGGTGGCGGAGTGATGGCGATGATCATCGCGGCGCCGCTTGGGTTCTCCTACGCGCTCGTGAACGTCGCCGCGCACACGGTGATCGATGACCGCGTGCCCCTCCATCTGCGCGGGCGCGTGGGCGCGACGCAGGCGGCGATGGCTGCGCTGGCGTCTTCGTTGCCGGTGTTGGCGGCGGGTGCGCTCGGCGATGTGGTGGGCGTCCCGCCTGTGATCGCGGTGGTGGCAGCGGCTATTGCACTGGTTGCACTGATGAATCTTCGCCAGCCACGTGAACGCGAGCTTTCCACGCACAGCTTCGCGGGCTGAGCGGTTCATTGACTCCCTGATCCGGCCGAACCTATCATCGAGTTTCGAGAGCCAGACCGGCTCCTGGGGAGGCACGGCCGTGAAAGAGCTGAGCATCGAGAGTATCCGGCTCAGCCTGATGAACTATCAGCGCGTCGTGATCCTCCGCGAGAAGGATAGCGACCGCTACCTGCCGATCTGGATCGGGCCGGCTGAAGCAGATGCGATTGCGGTGAGACTCCAGGACGTGGCCGTCGCGAGGCCCCTCACGCACGACCTGCTACGCAACCTGATCGAAGAACTCGGGGGGCGTGTCGCGTATATCGTGGTGAACGATCTTTCCAATGACACCTTCTATGCCCGCATCGTTCTCGACGTAAATGGCTCGACGATGGAGATCGATTCGCGCCCGTCGGACGCCATTGCGCTGGCCGTCCGGACGGAGGCCCCGATCTATGTCGAAGACTCCGTGCTCGACCGTGCCGGGGTCATCCTGGAAGAGGAATCCGAACACGCGGAGGTCGGTACGGCGGCGGATCGGAGCAAGCCGGTCGACCCCGCCGAACTCGAGCGACTGGGTGCGTTCAAGGACTTCATCGAAGGCCTGGATCTCGACGATTTCGATAGTCGCAAGGGCTAACCGAAGCGGTAGAACGAGTTTGAGAAGCGGGCTGGAAGTGGCCCAGATTTCGCTTGCGCATTCCGTCACAATCACCCTATGATGCGCAGGGTCTGGAGTCCGGACGCCCGGGGAGGCGTAAGTGGGCAGTTGGTTCGTCCCTGCTGCCTCGCTGCTCGGTGCAGGGTGGTTCTTCGCCACCGCACTCATCCTCGGGGTAGTCATCGGCCAATGGGCAGATGGCAAGACCGGTCTTGAGCCCACATTCACGTTGATAGGGATCGTTGTGGGGCTGGCTGTTGCGGCGGTCGGTGGCTATCGAATGCTGCTACCGTTCCTTCGCAAAATCAGCTACACCGACCCAGAGGGCTGAGTGAAAGCTTTTACCATCGCCGGCGCAGTTATTGCTGTCCTCGCCTTCCTGGCGGTGGGCCTTTTTATTGCCCAGGGGCCTCAGCCAGAGATTATCGTCCCGGCCGAAAAGATTACGGCTATTGGGCCGCTCGAAATTTCGAACACGCTCCTCACCTCATGGATCGTGATGGCGCTCATCATCGTTATCGCCTGGGCCTGCACCCGCTCGATGACGCTTATCCCCGGCGGCGCACAGAACTTCCTCGAGGCCGTCATCTCCTTCCTCGTCGGCCAAATCGAAGAGATCGCGGGCGAAAAGAACGGCCGCCGCTTCTTCATGGTGGTCGCCACCATCTTCCTCTGGGTCATCGTCAATAACTGGTTCGGCCTGCTGCCGTTCTTCAATGCCATCGGCAAGACCGAGGACGTGAACCACCACATCATGGAGACCATCGCCGACCAGGCGCACGACGGTTCGGCGTTCGAAAAGCGCGACAAGTTCGGCGCGTGGATGATGGAGAACTCCGGCGGCATCACGATGGCGAAGCCGCGCGCCAAGGCCGTCGAATTCGAGGTCCAGGCAGGCGACACCGCCGCCGTTGCGACCGACCGCTACGTCATCTTCCTCGCTGAGAAGTTCACTGACTTCCGGGCTCACGCCGAAGACGAAGAGGCTGCGCCGACGAAGGAAGCAGTCGAAGGCGCCATGGCGGCGCTGAACGCCGATCCGAAGGCGCCGAAGGTGCACGTCGCTTCCGGGGAGAGCCACGGTGAGGCTGCCGAAGGCCACGAAGCCATCCCGAGCGCAACACTCGGTTCAGTCGAATCGGTGGAGTTCCCCGGGAAGAAGCTCGGCCTCGTCATCCCATTCTTCCGCGGAACGTTCAGCGACGTGAACAACACGCTGGCGATGGGCATCGTGTCGTTCCTGGTCGTCGAGTTCTGGGGTTTCCAGGTCCTCGGCCTCGGCTACCTCGGGAAGTTCTTCGTCGCGCCGTGGAAGAGCCCGATCATGACCTTCGTTGGGTTCCTCGAACTCCTCTCTGAGCTCATTCGCATCATCAGCTTCTGCTTCCGTCTTTTCGGAAACATCTTCGCCGGCGAGGTGTTGGTGTTGATGTTGACCTTCCTGATGCCGTTCCTGTTCGTGGACGTGATTTACGGACTCGAACTCTTCGTTGGCTTTATCCAGGCGGCGGTGTTCGCGCTGCTCACCCTGGTATTCGCAGTTGGCGCCGTGGAACACCACGGAGACGACGAACACCACGATGGGCACGAAGCTGGTGAAGCCGACGCTCATCACGAGGCGCAAGCCACCCACACCGGGGCAGTCCAGGCCCACTGAGGCCTGTTCGCAATCGATTTTGGAAAACGCACCCCGGAAGGGTGCAACGGAGGCAACTGAGTCATGGACCTTCTGAGCTTTCTGCCGTTCCTGGTCATCCTGGAGACCGACGGCGCCAAGGCAATCGGCGCCGCCATCGCGATGGCTGTCGGCGGCATTGGGCCGGCCCTCGCCATCGGCATCCTGGTAGGCAAGGCCATGGAAGCGCTCGGCCGCAACCCTGAGGCCCGCGCAGCCATCCAGACCAACATGATCCTCGGCGTTGCGTTCGCGGAAGCCATCGGCATTTACGCCCTGCTCTCCGCGCTCATCATCGCGTTCGTCATCTAGTTCCCGGCCGCTGCCGGTAGAGGTTCCGCATGGACAAGGCAGTCGAAGCGCTGGGACTCAACCTCCCGCAGCTGATCGCGCAGGTGGTCAACTTCTTCGTGCTCCTCGTCATCCTCAGGCTCGTGGCCTACAAGCCCATCCTGAAGATGCTCGATGAACGCAAGCAGAAGATTGCCGAAGGCCTCAACGCGGCGGAAATCGCCCGCGCCGAGGCGGCGTCAGCCCAGGCGAACATCCAGGCCCAGCTCGATACGGCCCGTCGTGAAGGTCAGGATATCGTTGCGAATGCACAAAACATCGCGACGCGCATCCAGACCGATGCACGGGAGCAGTCCGCCAAGGACCGCGAGGCCTCGGTCGAACGGGCGCGTGTGGAGATCCAGCAGGAGCGCGACCGTGCCATTGCCGATCTCCGCGGCGAGTTCGCCGATATCACCGTGCGGGCAGCCGAGAAGGTCATCAACCAGTCACTCGACCGCCAGGCGCACCAGCGCGTGATCGACGAGACGCTGGCCGAATCGAACTTTAGCGGGAACTAGCGAATGGCAGACCACCAGGCCGCCAAACGGTACGCACAGGCAGCGTTCGCCATCGCCACCGACGCGAATTCGGTGCCGCAATGGCGTTCGGAGCTCGAAGATGTCGCGAGTGTGCTCGCGGAGTCCGGTCTCGCGCCGGCGCTGGCCGACACGAAGACGCCGCTCGATCGGCGGCTCGCGCTGATCGACCGGACTCTTGACCTGTCGCCCCTCGCGATGAACTTCGCGCGGTTGCTGGTAGCGAAGGGCCGCTCCGGCGACGCCCGGGCGGTGGCGGAGGCGTTCGCACGGTTGGCTGACGAGCACGACGGTGTCGCGCATGCAAACGTCACCACCGCGGTCGAGCTTTCGCCGGACCAGGTGGACGCGATTGCGGCGCGTCTCAGCCAGTCGCTCGGCAAGCAGGTTCGTGCCCGTGCCGTAGTCGATCCGTCGATCATCGGCGGGGTGGTTGTCCGTGTGGGCGACAAACTGGTCGATGGCAGTATTCGCACCCGACTGAAGCGGCTCCGCAAGGAGCTGGAGGGCGCCCGCTAGGGCGTTCGTGAGTTGCAAGAAGAGGTAAGCCGGAATGGCAGTACGCGCTGAAGAAATTGCATCGATCCTGCGCGAGCAGATCGAGGGATTCGGTAGCTCGGTTGAAGCGACAGACGTTGGCTCGGTGATCGCCGCCGGCGACGGTGTGGCGCGTATCCACGGGCTGTCGGGCGCCATGCTGTCCGAACTCCTCGAGTTCAACAACGGATCCATGGGCATCGCTCTCAACCTTGAAGAAGAGTCGGTCAGCGCCGTTGTGCTGGGCGAGTACGACGACATCAAGGAAGGCGATGAAGTTCGCTCCACCGGGCGCATCATCGAAGTGCCGGTCGGCGATGCGCTCATCGGGCGCGTTGTGGACCCCCTTGGGAACCCGCTCGACGGCAAGGGGCCGATTAACACGGCGACCCGCCGGCCAATCGAGCGCATTGCGCCAGGTGTGACGCTCCGCAAGAGCGTGAACCAGCCGGTGCAGACGGGCATCAAATCGATTGACGCGATGTTCCCGATCGGCCGTGGCCAGCGTCAGCTCATCATCGGCGACCGCTCAACGGGCAAGACCGCTATTGCCCTCGATACGATCATCAACCAGAAGGGCGGCGACCTCGTCTGCATCTACGTGGCTATCGGGCAGAAGGCCGCCAAGGTTGCGCAGGTCGTGGGCGTGCTGGAAGAGAACGGAGCGATGGATCACACCATCATCGTGGCCGCGAATGCCTCCGACTCGGCCGCGCTCCAGTACCTCGCTCCGTATGCCGGTTGCGCCATGGGCGAAGAGATCATGGAATCCGGGCGCGACGCGCTCATCGTCTACGACGACCTCAGCAAGCACGCGTGGGCCTATCGCCAGATGTCGCTCCTGCTCCGGCGCCCGCCAGGACGCGAAGCGTATCCCGGCGACGTGTTCTACCTGCACAGCCGCCTCCTCGAGCGCGCGGCGCGGCTCGAAGCGGGTGGTTCACTGAGCGCGCTCCCAATCATCGAGACACAGGCGAACGACGTTTCCGCCTATATTCCGACCAACGTCATCTCGATCACCGACGGGCAGATCTACCTTGAGTCGGACCTGTTCAACGCGGGTATCCGGCCGGCGATTAACACCGGACTCTCGGTGAGCCGCGTCGGTTCATCGGCGCAGACGAAGGCGATGAAGACCGTCTCCGGCGGCCTGAAGGGCGAGATGTCGCAGTACCGCGAACTCGCGGCCTTCGCGCAGTTCGGCGCTAGCGACCTCGATGCCGCGACCCGCAGGCAGCTCGAACGTGGCCAGCGAGCCACCGAGGTGCTCAAGCAGGATCAGTTCACGCCACTGAGCCTGGCCGAAGAGGTCGTCATCGTGAACGCACTGACCAGTGGTCAGATGGACGATGTTCCGGTGGCGAAGCTGAAGGCGTTCGAAACCGAGCTGCGCAAGTACCTCGGAAGCAACGAGCGCGACCTTGTGGCACAGGTGCAGTCGAGCCCGGTCATGACGCCGGAACTCGCCGAGCGCGTCAAAGCCGCAGTCCAGACCTTCAAGGACACCGTGCCTTACTAGGAACCATCGGTGGCCGGGAAGCCGGCCACCACCTCGATGCAGCATCGCTGCCACGCTAACGAAGACGGGACAGGGCCATGCCGACCATCCGCCAGCTCAAGCGCCGCATCCAGAGCGTCAAGAACACGGCGAAGATCACGAACGCGCTGCAGATGGTTGCCGCGTCGAAGATGCGCCGCGCCCAGGATCGTGCCGGCCAGGCAAAGCCGTACGCCGAGAAGATGCGCACCGTACTCGCTGGACTTGCAAGCCAGTCCACCGGTGAGGGCGAAGCCGCGCTGCATCCGCTGCTCGAAACGCGTGCCGTCCGCAATATCGCTGTCCTGCACATCACCCCGGATCGTGGCCTCTGCGGTGGTCTGAACTCCAACATCAACCGGAGTGGCGGCACGTTCGTGGCGATGCAGCACGAGCCTGTCCAGGTCGTGGCTGTCGGCAAGAAGGGCCGTGACTTCTTCCATCGCGCACACGTGCACATCTCCGCCGAGTTCACCGACCTCGGCGATTATCCGACCCAGGCCGAGACACAGGGCATTTCGCGGCTGATCATCGATGACTACCTGAACGGCACCGTCGACCGTGTCTATGTCAGCTTCTCGGAGTTTGTGACCACGGCAACGCAGCGGCCGGTCACTCGCCAGCTCCTGCCGATCGAACCGCCAGCGATGGAGGGCGATAGCTCGGCGTTCCTTTCGGACTACATCTTCGAACCGTCGCCAGAGGTCGTGCTTGCACGGCTCCTCCCGCGCTACATCGAGATGCAGATCTATGAGGCCGTGCTGCAGAACGCAGCGAGCTTCCAGTCGGCGCAGATGGTGGCGATGAAGAACGCGACGGACAACGCGAACGAGATCACGCGCGAGTTGACGTTGACGTACAACAAGACGCGCCAGGAACAGATCACGAAGGAGCTGCTCGACATCGTCGGCGGCGCCGCTGCACTGGAGGGCTAGGCTGTCTGGTTTCGCGGCGGTGATATTCGACATGGACGGCGTCCTCGTGGACGGCGAGCCGCTGCATTTCGCGACCGTCAACGAACTGCTTGGGCGCGAGGGGAAGTCCATCTCGCTCGAACAGTACAAGCCGTACATGGGCACGAAGACTGGCTGGGCCGACATGATCGCGGATTTCGGGCTTTCGCAGCCGCGCGAGTACTACTCGCCGGTCTATCGCGAACTCGTACTCGCACGGTACCAGCGCGACAGCCAGGCACTCCCCGGCGCCCTCTCGCTCGTCACCGCACTGCGGATGGGTGGGCAGAAACTCGGCCTTGCCTCATCGTCGATCCGCCCCTGGGTCGAAGCCTGTCTCCAGCGAATCGGACTGGCGAACGCGTTCGATATCACCGTGACTGGAACGGAAATCGAGAACGGCAAGCCTGACCCGGAGATTTACCTGCTCACAGCGGAGCGACTGGGAGTGGCGCCGTCAGAATGTCTCGCGGTGGAAGACGCGCCGGCCGGAATCGAGTCGGCCAAAGCGGCCGGCATGACGGTCTGGGCCGTCCGTACTGAGTACACGCGAGGCCTCCCGCTGCCGAATCCGGCGCGCGAGTTCGAATCGCTCGCCGACGTGGATATCCGCGACATCCTGGGAGTGGCCGCATGAACGAGCTCGTCCTGCGCGAAGACGCCGGCGGCGTCGCCTACCTCACGCTCAACCGGCCCGAGCAGCTGAACGCGCTCAGCCCGTCGCTCTTCGTCGAACTGCGAAAGCACATCGAGCACATCGCTTCGACACCGGACATCACCGGCTGCGTCATCGTGCGGGGCGCCGGGCGTTCGTTCTCCGCCGGGAACGACATTAAAGCGATTCAGTCTGGCGACCGGGCGCCCTCCGCGCATTTCCAGGCTGAGACGATCGACGCGTTGCAGACGCTGCCGCAGCCGGTCATCGCGGCAGTAAAAGGCCATTGCTATACCGGCGCCCTCGAACTGGCACTGGGGTGCGACTTCATCGTCGCGGGTGAGTCGGCGCGTTTCGCCGACACGCACGGGAAGTGGTCGATGACGCCAACGTGGGGGATGAGCCAGCGGTTGCCGCGGCGCATCGGCGCTGCCCGCGCCAAGCAGATGATGTTCACCGGGACACCGGTGAGCGGGGCTGAAGCCGTCTCGCTTGGCCTGGCCAACGTTTGCGTGCCGGACGACGAACTCGATGCGACCGTTGCAGCGATGGCTGCGACCATCGTTGCTAACTCATGGCACACGCTTCGAGCGGACAAATCACTCGTCAATGAAGGGCAGGCGTACGCGCTCCGAGAGGGTCTCGCATACGAACGCCGCACAAGCCCGGGCGCAGGCCCGGATATGGCCGAACGACTCAAGTCGTTCGGAGCACGATAAGGAATCCCTGGAGGTTCTCCCATGGTCATGACAGCGACGAACGAAGGACGGGTCGTCCAGATTATCGGCACGGTGCTCGATATCGAGTTTCCTCCGGACCACCTCCCGGCGATCAACAACGCCGTGAACGTCGTTCTGGAGGATGGCAAGTTCCTGGTGACCGAAGTGCAGCAGCACCTCGGCAACAACTGGGTGCGCTGCCTGGCCATGGACAGCACGGACGGCCTCCGTCGGAACGCGGTTGCGGTCGATACTGGCGCCGCGATTTCGGTGCCGGTCGGCGAGCAGTCGCTCGGCCGCATGTTCAACGTGCTCGGCAGCCCGATCGACAACCTGCCGTCACCGGAGGGCGGCCCCCTCTGGGGCATTCACCGCGACCCGCCGTCATTCGCGGAGCAGGAGACTGCCCCGTCCGTGCTCGAAACGGGCATCAAGGTCATCGACCTCATCGCCCCGCTCGTCCGCGGCGGTAAGGTCGGCCTGTATGGCGGCGCCGGCGTCGGCAAGACGGTCGTCATCCAGGAGCTGATCTCCAACATCGCACGCGAGCACGGCGGTTACTCCGTCTTCGCCGGCGTGGGTGAACGCTCCCGCGAAGGCAATGACCTCTGGCACGAAATGAAGGACTCGGGCGTACTCCCGAAGATGGCCATGGTCTTCGGGCAGATGAACGAGCCGCCCGGTGTGCGCCTCCGCGTCGCCCTGACGGGCCTCACGATGGCCGAATACTTCCGCGATGAGGAAGGACGCGACGTCCTGTTCTTCGTCGACAACATCTATCGCTACACGCTGGCGGGCATGGAAGTGTCCGCGCTTCTTGGCCGCATGCCTTCGGCCGTGGGCTATCAGCCGACGCTGGCGACCGAGATGGGCGACCTCGAAGAGCGGATCACTTCGACCAAGAAGGGTTCGATCACGTCGTTCCAGGCCATCTACGTGCCTGCGGACGACTACACCGACCCGGGTGTGGCAACGACGTTCGGCCACCTCGACGCGGTTGTGGCGCTCGAACGGTCCCTTGCCGAGCAGGCGCTCTTCCCTGCCATGGACCCGCTGACGTCGTTCTCGCGGGCCCTTGAGCCTCGCATCGTCGGCCAGGAACACTACGACGTCGCTCGTGGCGTCCAGAGCGTGCTCCAGCGTTACAAGGACCTGCAGGACATCATCGCCATCCTCGGTATCGATGAACTGTCCGACGAGGACAAGCTGACCGTGGCCCGCGCCCGGAAGATTCAGCGGTTCCTCACCCAGCCGATGTTCGTGGCTGAGCAGTTCACGGGTACGCCGGGCGCCTACGTTGCCGTCCGCGAGACGGTGCGTGGCTTCAAGGAGATTCTCGACGGCCAGCACGACGGGCTTCCCGAGCAGGCCTTCTATATGGTCGGGAATATCGAATCGGCGGTCGAGAAGGGCCGCACGTTGGCGGAGGGCTAAACCATGCCGCTCACGGTCGAAGTAGTGACCGCCGAGCGGGTTGTCCGTGTCGAACAGGGCGTGGACGTATTGGTCGCGCCTGGAAGCGAAGGACAACTCGCGATCCTGCCGCACCATGCGGCGCTGATGACGACCCTGGACGCCGGCGAACTCATCATTCGCCGCGCGCAGCAGGAGGACTCGTTTGCTGTCACGGGTGGGTTCATGGAAGTGAACCAGGACCGCGTCACGATCCTGGCGGACGCTTCGGAAGCCGCTGAAGAGATCGATATTGCGCGTGCCGAAGCGGCGAGGGTGCGCGCTGAGGAACGCCTCAAGCGTGTGCGCGAACAAAGCGCGCGAGACGTCGACCTGGCCCGTGCCTCGGCTGCCCTCCAGCGGTCGATTATCCGTCTTCGCGTTGCTGGACGGCGCAGGCAGCGTCCCGGCCCTCCGAGGGTCTAACGTTCGCCCCCCACGATTCCTGACGACCGGCCCGCCGCGAGGCGGGCCAGTTCATTTCACGGCCGCTGTGCGCAATTCGGCGCAGTGTTCATCCAGGTGACCAGCGACTTCGTGGAAATATGAGGCGTGGGCGGTCGCTTCATCTTCGCTAACCGTTTCGAGGAACCGGACCAGGCCGTCGTAAGCGACGCGAAGCCGCTGGCGGATGGCGTCTGGTGATTGTTCCCGGCCCCAGGCGGCTTCGCGAGCGTTGTGTTCTTCGAAATGGGGCCACGGCCTATCGAGAGTGGCGACGTAGCCACTACCGAATCGCCAGCCACCCGGTACCGGATGCTGGCGAACGACGAGCGTCATGAACCCATCGACGGCTTCGACCCAGAAGGCGACGTGGGCGAGCATTTCTTTCACGGTCCAACCGGCGCCTGTGGCCAGATTAAATGCCGAGTCGGGCAGTGCAGTGACGAGTTCGTCGAGCGGCCGCCAGCGTTCGGCAATGCTGGCGGCGACCTCGTTGGCGGCCGGGCCGGGCATAGCGGTTCTCCCTCTCGTTTCGGGAAGCCTAACACGCTGCGATCTGTTCGCCCCATGGCGGATGACACCATAGACTGGCTTTTGGATGAGTACCCGCGTCCGTGGTGGCAAATATGTAGTTCAGGGCGGTGCAGTGCTGCGCGGCTCGGTCACTATCTCGGGAGCGAAGAATCACGCGCTCGCTGCGATGTGCGCGGCCCTGCTCACGGAAGACGACGTGATCCTCGAGAACGTGCCTGACATCAGCGATGTTGACTCTCTGAGTGCGCTGCTGCGGAGTCTCGGGGCAGAGGTAGACCGGTTGCCGAACGGTTCACTGCGACTGAATTGCCGCAACGTGAGTATGTTCGAAGCGCCGACGGAACTCATTAGCGAGAACCGCGCATCGTTCCAGGTGATGGGCCCGCTGCTCGCGCGCCACGGCTACGCGGCGTCGGCGCCACCTGGCGGTGATGTCATCGGGCAACGGCCGATCGACGTCCATCTCTCCGGCTTCGAAGAGATGGGGGCTACTGTGACGCGCGACGGCGAGCGCTACGTTGCCCGCGCCGACCGTGGTCTGCGCGGCGCGCGTGTGTTCATGGACTACCCATCGGTTTCGGGCACCCAGAACGTGATGATGGCGGCCGTGCTCGCCCGTGGCAGAACTACGGTGGTGAACGCGGCGACCGAACCTGAGGTCCAGGAACTCGCCGACTTGCTCAACGGCATGGGCGCAAAGGTGACCGGCATTGGCAGCCAGATGCTCGAAATCGAAGGTGTCGAGCAGTTGCACGGCACGACTGCACGGATCATGCCAGACCGCATCGAGACCGGAACGTTCGCCATCGCCGCGGTGATGACCGGGGGCGACGTGATCATCCGCGATGCGCCGGTCGGTGTTCTCGATGCTCTGCTCACCAAGCTTCGCGGCGCCGGCGCGGAAATCGCCGCTGGTGAGGGCGGCCTGCGTGTCTGGCGCGAGGGACCCATCCGTTCCATCAGCTTCCAGGCGTTGCCATACCCCGGACTCGCCACCGACCTTCACGCGCCAATGGCCGCGCTGCTGACCCAGGCGAACGGTGTTTCGATTATCCATGAGCGCGTGTTCGACAACCGCATGCTCTACGTAAGTGAACTTCGCAAGATGGGCGCCGAAATTGTCAGCACCGGGTCCTCTGCGATCGTGTCGGGACCTACACCCTTGCACGGCACACGCGTCCGGGCGCTGGATGTTCGCGCGGGCGCGGCCGTTCTGCTTGCCGCCCTCGTGGCACAGGGAACGACAATCATCGATGACGTGTATCATCTCGATCGTGGCTACGAGCGTCTCACCGAGAAGCTCCATGGATTGGGTGTGGAAGTGGAGCGCAACTAGATGGCAATGGAGTTCCTGACTCCGAAACGCGCCGGTATCGACCTGGGTACGGCGAACATCCTCGTGTACGTGAAGGGCCACGGAATCGTGGTCAATGAACCCTCGGTAGTGGCGCGACATAATCGTGATAATGCTATCGTTGCGGTCGGCAACGAAGCGCGCGCAATGCAGGGCCGGACACCGGGCTCGATCAGTGTCATCCGTCCGATGCGCGATGGCGTCATCGCGGACTACCTGACGACCGAGGCGATGCTGCGGTACTTCATCGGGCTCATCACCGGACGGTTCAACCTGATTCGTCCTGAAGTGATGGTCACCGTGCCTGCAGGCGTGACCAGCGTGGAGCAGCGCGCGGTGCGCGACGCCTCCGAGCAGGCTGGAGCGCGAAAACCGGCGCACCTCGTGCCGGAACCGCTGGCCGCGGCCATTGGCGCGCAGGTTCCCATCGGTACGGCCCGCGGGAACATGGTCGTAAACATCGGCGGTGGCCGGGCGGAAGCCGCCGTCATATCTCTCTTCGGCATCGTGGTGAGCGAGTCCGTCCGGATGGCGGGTGACCGCATCGATGAGGCGATCATGGCCTACATCCGTCGCCGCCATAACCTGATCATCGGCGAGCGCACGGCGGAAGAGATAAAGATCGCCATTGGTAGTGCCCTCCCGATCGATGAAGGTCTCGCAACGCAGGTTCGCGGTCGCGACCAGCTCAGCGGGCTTCCGAAGACCATCTCGCTCAACAGCATCGAAGTAGCCCAGGCGATCCAGGACTGTCTCGGGACGATCGTGCAGACGGTGCGCGCGGTGCTCGAGAAGACACCGCCGGAACTGGCTGCTGATGTCATCGACCGCGGCATCGTCCTCACCGGTGGAGGAGCGCTGCTGCGCCACATGGACGAGTTGCTTACGCAGGAGACTGGCGTGCCGTGCTACGTCGCCGACAACCCACTGGAATGCGTCGCGATAGGCGCCGGTATCGCGCTCGATCATCTCGATGTGATTCGCCGCTCCTTGCCCACCGAAGAGGAGAACCTCGTGGGCCTGTTCCCCGGGCCTGAGACGCGCTAAGACAAGCCAACAGAAGGGCGATTCCGAACCTAAGGTCGAGGCCAAATACCAAGGATGGATTCGACGAGACTCTCGCTGCGCATCCGAATGGTTTCCTCCGTCCAGTCGTTGGTGCCCAATTCCAGTAGTTTGGCTTTCAGTTTGAGAACGCTGTGCTCTTCGATCTCGGGGCGTTTCTCAGCCCAGACGCTGTTTGAAAGCGCTGGATTGAGCGCTTTAGTCACCAATGTGAGATTGCCGAGCGTCTGGACCAGGCGGTCGCGCGTGGCCGGAGCATCATCCGGCGAGTTGGGGCCAAGGTGCCAATGCGTCCGCCACGCTTGAGGCATGACGTGCTCAATGGTGAGGTTGCGCTGCACGAACTGCTCTTCCGTCTTCGGCCCGCGCAAGGAGTCCTCGATGGCCTCCAACAACATCCGGAGCCTCCCGCGGGTGAGAAGCTGGAATAGCGGTAGTTCAATGACCGCCTGACGAACGGTGTCGTCATCTGGCCAAATTCGAGAAGGTGAAGACTCTCCCGCTAGACGTCCAATAACCACCCCTTGGGCGTCCGCGGGCGCAGCGCCCTTCAGCAGGGATACGAGTTCGATATCGACGCGGTTGAAGTCCTTGGTCGTCATTCGGCAGATCATCCGCCGGACCAGGTAGCTTTCGAAGGCCTGGAGAGTGGCGATGAATCCCGCTTCGCCCATCGACGTCCGATTGTCGAAGAGCCATAGAAGCGCTGGGGTGAACACTCCGGCTTCCATGACGCGAAGCCGATACAGAAACGTGCCAAGCCGCGAGCGGTCTGCGGGTCCTTCAAGCGTCTTGTAGGCCGCGCCGACGCGCTCGATGTCGGCCAGTACGGCGTCAACCGCCAAGTCTTCAGAATACCGCCGGAAGCGAGGAAATACGTCGCTCGACGAGACTTCGTCCCCAGTTCGCATTGTCAGCCAGTAGTTTAGGTACGCGTCGATCCTCGGGCGTGTTAGGCGACCCTGCCGTATCTCTTTGCGCCACCACTGCTCGTCGAAGGCCTTCCAGTGTCGCTGGTAGAGCGCGTCTCCGTTGAGTCCCCCTGAGGTCGCCCTGTGGAGAATCGCGTTCTTGATCAGGTCGGAGGCTAGCAGCTGGGTTCCCCGGGCGTTCAATGTTTCGAAAATGATGTTCGGGTCGTCGGTGGGATCTAGGTCGATAACAACCATCTGGAGAAGCCCCAGAAGGGCGATCACGAGGGCATTCGCCTTGTGCCCCGCCCCGTCTGCCGTCTGCTCTAACCACTGACGTATCTGGAGCTGGAAGAATGCGTGTGCCTGCACGATCGGCATCGTGTCCAATTCACCCGCGACGAGCTCATTCGACATCGCGAGGCGGAAGGCCTCTTGGTCCACTAAGGTGGGCCAAAGCTTGAAGATATGGTCTGGGTCAGCTGTCGCGAAGTCTTCGTCGTTGAGAACCAGCCGGCGTAGTTGCCTGGCCTCTTTCACGAATCCGTCGGTTTCGAACACCTCCTGGGCGGCATCGAGCAGGAGCTGAAGTGTAGTCAGGCGCTGTTGGCCGTCGATGACGCTCCTCGTGTCTAGCTCAGCCGCGCCGACCATCTGCTGCTGAAGCACAACCGCGCCCATGAAGTGGCTTCCGGCGCGTTGCTCGGCGATAGCCTGCTTGTTCTCGCCGACTCCTTCCAGTTGCTCTAAGTACTCTTCGGCGATGTTTCGTACGTCGTTCCAAAGTGGTTCCCACTGTTCTTCCTGGTTCCAGACGTAGGGCCGCTGGAACGTGGGGATGATGTATCGGATGTCCTTCTGGAACAGGGCTTTCAGGGTCAGGATGTCAGCTTTCATGGGAGGGGCCTCCGTTCGACGGGGCGAATGTTCGCAGGCCCGCTGCGCGCTGCCAAATCAGGGGTGCCGCCGGAGGGTGGTGTAACCAATTGGTCGCCAAGAGCTATGTGGAGTTATCCAATGCGGACCACCTGGTGGATTCGCGTTGGCCTACTTCCCACTCGGCTCGGCCCGCTTGATGTAGAAGGTCATGCTTTGCATGGCGAGGACCGGGTCGATGTGGCGGATGACCACATCGCGGGGGACGTGGGCGGTGATCGGGGCGTAGTTGAGGATCGCGTGGATGCCGAAGGCCACCAGCTTGTCGACTACGCCCTGGGCATGGGCGGCGGGGACGGCAACAATGCCGATGTCTACGCGATGGCTGTGGAGGAAGCTTTCGAGTTCGTCGATCGGGAGGACGCGGACGCCGCCGATCTCACGCCCGATCACCGAGGCGTCGGCATCGAATGCAGCCACGATTTCGAATCCCTGTGGGCCAAAGCCACCATATTCGGCGATCGCCTGGCCGAGCCTGCCAACACCGACGAGGCACAGTCGCCACTGGCGGTCGATCCCGAGGATTTCGCGCAACGTGGCCAGCAGGCCATTCACGTTATAACCGCGCCCCTGCTTCCCGAAGCGTCCGAAGTAGCTCAGGTCCTTGCGGATCTGCGCCGGGGTCACGTCGAGCAGTTCGCCAAGCGCCTGCGAGCTCACGACGGTTTCGCCGCGCATCACCAGTTCGGTTAGCGCGCGCGCATAAACCGGGAGGCGATTGATGACAACTTCGGGGATTTCGAGGCTCATAAGGGTCTTGTGAAATCCGTAACTTTCGACGGACTATAGTCCCCGCGAGCCTTACAGGTCAATTTCTTAAAGCGATATGTAGCAACTGGACTAAAGATAATTCAGGTACGAAACACACCTGTAACACCCCGTAGCACCTCACCATCATCAGCGGGCGGAACAGTACGGGGATCGAGCAGGAACGCGCCGTCCGCAATTCGCCCGATAACTGGAATGAGGGCGCGTCGCATGCGGTTGGCCGTCTCGTCTGGCCCCCAGGGGGCGCGGATGCGGGTGCACACGGTCGGCACGCCCTGGCCGGGAAGTGAACCCCCACCGACCATCGTGATGGAGGCCACCGTGTCTCCCGCTTCGCCCGCGGCCTCGGCCCATCGCCGGGCACGCCGTCGCAGGGCCGGCAACGGAGTCGAAAGCATCCGCCAGAGCGGAATTTCTTCTTGCTCGGCGCCGAGGAGATAGCTGGTGAGCGTGGCATTGAGGGCGGCAATCGCGAACTTGTCGAGGCGGAGAGCACGCGCGAGAGGGTGTTTTCTCAGTTGCGCCACGAGGTTTGCACGGCCGGCGATGACGCCTGCTTGCGGCCCTCCGAGCAGCTTGTCGCCGCTGAACAGTGCGAGGTCGGCCCCCGCGGACAACGATTCGTGCACGGTCGGTTCGTGCGCCAATCCGTACACCGTGGTGTCCACGAGGCAGCCACTTCCGAGGTCGTCGACGAACAGGATGCCGCGCTCGCGGGCGAGGGCGGCGAGATCCGACCCGACTGGTTCGGTGACGAAGCCGGTGACGTGGAAGTTCGATGTGTGGACACGGAGAATCGCCGCGGTCGCCGGACCAATAGCGGCTTCGTAGTCGCGGAGGTACGTGCGATTCGTCGTGCCGACATCCACGAGACGCGCGCCGCTCTGGCGGAGAACGTCCGGGATGCGGAAGCCACCACCGATTTCCACCGACTGGCCACGCGAGACGATGACTTCGCGACCAGCGCAGAAAGCCTGGAGAACCATAAAAAGGGCGGCGGCGTTGTTGTTCACCGCAATACCGTCCTCAGCGCCAGTGGTCTTTCGGAGGAGTTCGCGCACGTGTTTGTGGCGGCTGCCACGGGCGCCGGCGTCGAGTTCATACTCCAGGTTCGAAGCGGCAGCGACGTCGGCCATCGCCCGCAGAGCACGCTCACTCAGTGGAGCACGGCCGAGATTCGTTTGGAGCAGGACACCCGAAGCGTTGATGACCTTGCGAAGCGACGGGATGGCGATGCGGTCGAGCCTCTCGCGAGCGGATGCTGCCAACTCTTCGGCCGACGAGAGCGGACCGCCGAGAGCTACGGCCTCGCGGGACTCCGCCAGGGCTTCGCGGACGGCGGTGGTTGCAAGCTCGTGGCCCATCCCGCTTTCGCCGAGGAGTGCCAGGACGGCGTCGACGGAGGGAAGGTGCCGGCGCGGATCGTCTGCCATGGCCTGAGTGTACTTGAGAGGTATCGACCAACCCTAATACGAGTATCGATTGTTCGCTGGGAAGAACGCTCATGCCCGATTGACCACGCATGGATAACCGTTGACGATAACTCTACCCATCCCTCTGGAGCACCATGTGAACCTGCGGATCCCCGGCCCTACGCCGTGTCCGGAAGACGTCCTTGCCGCCAGCGCGGCCCAGATGATGAACCACCGTGGCCCCGAGTTCGCGCAAATCCTGCGACGGGTGACCGACGGCCTCAACTGGGTGTTTGGTAGTTCGACTGACGTGCTGTCTGTCACCACGTCCGGTACAGGCGGGCTCGAAGCGGCCGTTGTGAACACGCTCAGCCCGGGCGACAAGGTGCTGTCTGTGTCGATCGGGTCATTCGGCGACCGGCTGAAGAGCATCGCGAAGACGTACGGGGCGGACGTCGTCAGCTATGCGCTCGAATGGGGTGAAGCGGCTGATCCGTCCGTGGTCGGTTCGATGCTGGACGAGGATCGGTCGATCAAGGCCGTGCTGGTCACCCACAACGAGACATCGACCGGCGTGACCAACCCGCTCGAAGCGATCGCGAAGGAAGTTCGACAGCGGGACCGGCTTATCATCGTGGACGCCGTCAGCAGCATGAGTTCGATTCCCTGCCCGGTGGAGCGCTGGGGCCTCGATGTGGTCGTCAGTGGTTCCCAGAAGGGCTGGATGGTTCCGCCGGGCCTGGCCTTCGTGTACATGAGCGAACGTGCATGGGCGGCGAACGCGGAATCGAAGATGCCCCGGTTCTACTTCGACCTCGCGAAGACGCGCGATTCCCTGGCGAAGCTCCAAAACCCATGGACGCCCGCGATGTCGATCTACTACGCGATGGACAAGGCATTCGAACTGCTTCGGGCGGAAGGTCTCGAGGGAATCTTCACGCGCCACGAAGACGTCGCCACATACACGCGAGACCGCGTGAAGAGCCTCGGCCTCAAGCTGGTGCCGGTCAACGAGCAGTTCGCTTCGAACACGGTGACCGCGGTCTGGTGGCCGGAAGGCACCGATGGGAAGGCGATCAGCAAGCGGGCGCGCGAGGAATTCGGTGTCGTCCTCGGCGGTGGCCAGGGCAAGCTCGAAGGCAAGATTTTCCGGGTTGGCCACCTCGGATGGTTCCAGAAGAGCGATGTCGCCGAGGCGCTGGACGTCGTGGAGAAGCTGCTCAACGCCTGACCAATCCGAAGAACCGCAATTCGAGGAAGCCATGCAATTTGCATGGCTTCCTTCGTCTATGCATACTGCATAGACATGAACGCGAGTGAGTTCAGCGCGACCCGAACCGAGCTCGGCTATTCGCAGGCCGCGATGGCCGCCGCCCTTGGTGTCGACCAGGGGACGATCAGCCGTTGGGAGTCGGGGAAGACGCGAATCCCGGCCACTGTGGCGCTTGCGTTGAACACCCTGAGGGAGTCCCAGTCCATGCCTGAAGAACGCCGTCCACGCATCCTCATTGCCGACCCGGTTGCCCCGGAAGGTATCGAACTGCTGAGGACGGTGGGCGACGTCGAGGTCAAGACAGGCCAGCCGGCGGACGCATTGGTGGCTTCGATCGGGAACTATGACGCGCTCGTGGTGCGCAGCGAGACGAAGGTGACGCGCGCCATCATCGAGGCCGGCACGAGGCTGCAGGTTATTGGCCGCGCCGGCGTGGGTGTCGATAACATCGACCTCGTGGCCGCAACTGAACGCGGGGTCATCGTGGTGAACGCCCCGCAGGGCAACACTATCGCGGCCGCGGAGCACACGATTGCGCTGCTCATGGCGCTCGCCCGGCACATCCCGCAGGCGGACGCTTCGATGCGTGGTGGCAAATGGGATCGGAAGACGTATGTCGGTACGGAGGTGCGCGGGAAGACGCTGGGAGTGATCGGACTCGGGCCGATCGGCTCCGAGGTAGCGCGGCGCGGCCTCGGCCTCGACATGCGCGTCCTCGCTCACGACCCGTATGTTGCTGAGGATCGGGTCCGTTCGATTGGCGCCGAACCCGCCGACTTCGAAGGACTGATTGCGACTTCCGACTTCATCACTGTTCACGTTCCGATGACGGCCGCCACGAAGGGCATGATCGGCGCCGAGCAGTTCGAACGGATGAAGGACGGGGTTCGCCTGTTGAATGTCGCACGTGGCGGCATCATTGATGAGGCGGCCCTCGCTGCTGCTGTGAAGGGCGGCAAGGTGGCGGGCGCCGCCGTGGACGTCTACACCGCTGAGCCAATTGCCGAGGACAACCCGCTGCTCGGGGATTCGCGCATCATTACGACCCCGCACCTCGGCGCCTCGACCGCGGAGGCGCAGGAGCGCGTCGCCGTTGATGTCGCCGAACAGATTGTCGACGTATTGCACGGCCGCCCCGCGCGCTACGCCGTGAATGCACCGATGCTCGCGCCCGAGACGCTCAAAGTCGTTGGCCCGTACATGGCGGTTGGCGAACTGATTGGCACCGTCGCTACGCAACTTGTGACCGGGAAGCTGAAGTCCATCGAACTCGAGTACTCAGGCGAAATCGCCGAGTACGACGTGACGCCGTTGAAGGCGTCGGTCATCCGCGGGCTTCTGAAGCCGATCAGCGAAGAGACCGTCAACATCGTGAACGCGAATATCATCGCGCAGTCGCGCGGGTGGGACATCGCCGAGCGGCAGCGTACTTCGCACGAGGTGTTCAACAACCTTCTCCACGTGAAGGTCACGACGAGCGACGAGGAAGTCACGGTCGGCGCGACGGTGGAGCACGGACTCGTGCATATCGTCATCCTCAACGGCCTCGACATCGACATCATGCCAGAGCCGGGGACGTCGCTCCTGGCCTGCGACAACGAAGACCGCCCCGGCATGATCGGCAAGGTTGGAACCCTCCTCGGTGGGTTCGACATCAACATCCAGTCCATGCAGGTTGGCCGGCGTGGGCGCCGCGGGCGCGCGCTCATGTTGATCGCGGTCGACGAAGCGCCGTCGCCGGAGCAAATCGCAGCGATCGAGGCGATTGACGGGATTTACAACGTCCGCCTCGTGCGATTCTAGACCGGAGCGTCAGCCTGCCTCGAGCCATGCAGTGGCTTCGTCACGACTGGTGAAGACGCCCGCGGAGACACCTTCGCGGACTCCGCCGAGTTGCAGCGCCTGGCGGCTCAGACCGAAGAGCAGTGGCCTCGGTGCGTAGATCGCCACTTTCAAGCCTGTCGACTCAGCCTGCCGGGCCTGCTCGGCGAATGCGTACGCATCGGCGAGAACCTCGGTAACACCGCCGTAATCAACGAGCAGCCGGCGGCCCGGCGCCTCGCTGAACGGCGGTTGAGTCAGGTCGAGCGGCGCTTCGATGACCCCATCGAACCGCACTTCGAGGTACTGGGTGTGATGAAGGACCTGGTACGGCATGTCTCCCCCGAGGCAGCGCGCGGATGCGTTGTTTCGTATGTTCCAGTGTGCCGGATGTTGTGGCTGCGGTCAGCCATGGTGTCAACCCGCCGCCGCTCGCCCTCGGAAGCCGAAGAGCACCTGGGCAACCCTCCGGATCTGGATCTCCTCTGAACCTTCGGTAATGCGATAGCGGCGGTGATGCCGGTAAATGTGCTCGAAGGGGAGGTGCCGCGTGTAGCCGATCCCCCCGTGCGTCTGGATTGCCTGGTCGGCAGCGCTACAGACGAGCCGGTTCGCGCGATAGTTGCACATCGCGACCTTGTCACTGATCTCCATGTGACCCGTCGAGTCCAGTTGCGACGCCGTCTTATAGACCAGGCCGCGCACCATCTCGCATTCGGTGTGGAGTTCAGCGAGTGGCCACTGGATCGCCTGGCGTGTGGAGAGCGGCTGCCCGAAGGTGATGCGTTCGTTGGCGTACTTCACCGATTCGTTGATGCAGTACTGCGCTGCGCCCACTCCCGAGGCGGCCTGCCGGATGCGGTTCTCGTGCGTGAAGGTGTTCGCCAATGCGAGGCCATCGCCCTCTTTGCCGAGCATCGCGTCGGCGGTTACACGGACGTCCTTGAGGGTGACTTCGGCGTGGTCTGAGGGCATGTTCAGCGTCCACCACATGAAGTCCACCGAAAATCCCTCGGTTTCGACGGGAACGATGAAGCAGCTGATGCCTTTCGGTTTGCCTTCTTCGCCCGATGTCCGCGCGAAGACGAGGTCGTGGGTGGCGTTGTGCAGGCCGCTGTTGAACCGTTTGGCGCCGTTGATTACCCAGTCATCGCCATCGCGGACGGCCCGCGTTTCGAGCCACGAAGCGTCGCTCCCGTGGCCTGGTTCGGTCAGGCCGAACGCGACCCGTGTTTCACCAGTGAACATGCCGTCGAGGAACTGCTTCTTCTGCGCTTCGGTGCCGTAGTTCTCCCACATCTTGATCGTCGGGAAGTTGCCAACGACCGAACTTTCGTTCTGCAGGTCGTTGTGGAGACCGAGGCCCCTGGCGGCGAGGTGTTCGCGGATGACGGCCATACCGAGGTTCGTGCCGTCGCGGCCGCCGTAGCGCTTCGGAAGGGCGTAACGCAGCAGGCCCGCTTTGTCAGCGCGGCGGCGCATTTCGGCAAGGAGGTCTTCCCAGTCTTTGCGCGGAACTCCCCCGTTCTCGAAGTCGGTGCGTGCATATTCCCGGCGGTGGTCGAAGAAGCGGTTGTTGTCATCTTCGTTCTGAAGCGGCTTAATCTGATCCTCGATGAATGCGTCGATCTCCTGGAGGATGTCCTTGATGTCCTGGGGAATGTCGAAGTCCACGGAAGCCTCGCGGAAAGTAGTGTGCTGACTTCGTACGCGGATCGGGCCGCGCGCGCAACCGCCGTTCTGCCCGGTCACGCTGGCCGAACGGCCGGTTTCCGGAGGTTGCCGTGAGCGAAGGCCTCGCTGGTATTGTGCTTGCCGGTGGGCGGAGTTCGCGCTTTGGCTCGCCGAAGGCGGAGGCCATGCTGGAAGGCACGATGCTCCTCGAACACGTACTGACCACGATGCGGGATCCCTGCTCTCGAGTCGCTGTCGTCCTGGCGCCGGAGCAGGAAGCTCCGGTCTCTGTCCGTGGCATGGATATCACCATCGTTCGTGATGCAACGACGCACGACGGACCACTCGCGGGGGTGCTCGCCGGGCTTGGTGCGATTGGCGAAGGCTGGGCCATCGTGGCCTCGTGCGATGCGCCATTGTTACGGGCAGAAGTTCTGCGACTCCTTGCGCAGCGGCGAATCCCTGGCGCACAGGTGGTGTTCGCCGAGGTCGGTGGGGTTCGCCAGCCGCTACCCTCCCTGGTCTCGGTCGAGGCGCTGCCGGCCCTCCGGGCGGCGTTCGAAGCTGGTGAACGCCGCATCCGGCGCGCTCTCGAAGGCGTGCCGTTCGCAACGGTGGCCGAAGCCGAAGTGCGGAATGCCGACCCGGACCTCCTCAGCTTTCGCAACGTGAACACACGTGACGATCTGCGCGCGCTTGAAGACGACCTCCGGCGCCGTACGTAGACATCGTGCCCGCCCGGGGACAGAATCCATCATTCGCCGCAACCTCGAGGGCATCCATGACCGCACCAGCTTCCGAACACCGCTCCGCCGCCAACCGCCTGCCGCAGTCCGTCGACGCACTCATCGTCGGCGCGGGATTCGCCGGACTGTACATGCTCCTTCGCCTGCGCCGCCTGGGAATGAGCGCCGCCGTTGTAGAAGCGGGCGACGGCGTGGGAGGCACCTGGTACTGGAACCGCTACCCCGGGGCGCGCTGCGACATCGAGAGCCTGGAGTACCAGTACGGCTTCGACGACGACCTGGCCCGCGAGTGGCACTGGACCGAACGGTACGCAGCTCAGCCGGAAATTCTCCGCTACATCCAGCACGTCGCCGACAAGTTCGAGCTTCGCGACGGGATCACATTCAACACCCGTGTCACCTCCGCCGTGTTCGACGAACAGCTGGCGCGGTGGTCGATCACCACGGACCAGGGCGACCAGGTGAGCGCACGTTTCTGCATCATGGCGACGGGCTGCCTCTCCTCAGCGCGTGTACCGGACTTCAAAGGTATCGAATCGTTCGAGGGCGAGTGGTATCACACCGGGAGTTGGCCGCACGAGGGTGTCGACTTCAGCGGCAAGCGAGTCGCCGTGATCGGCACTGGCTCGTCGGCGATCCAGTCAATCCCGCAGATTGCGCGCCAGGCGAAGAGCCTCACCGTCTTCCAGCGCACCGCGAACTTCAGCGTGCCAGCCCACAACGGCCCGATCGACCACGCGGAAGAAGCGCGGATGCTCGCGAAGTACACCGACATCCGAAGGGAGGCCCAGACCACGCCCGGCGGCTTCCTCCAGCGCCTCGCGAACGACAAATCCGCCCTCGACGCGTCGGAAGACGAGCGGCAGTACGAGTACCAGAAGCGGTGGGATGTCGGCGGCTTCGCCATCGGCGGCGCCTTCAACGATCTCGCGTTTAACCCCGCGTCGAACGAGACGGCCGCCGAGTTCGTCCGTTCGAAGATCCGGGAGATCGTGAAGGATCCCGCAACGGCTGAGCTGCTCTGCCCACGTGACTATCCGTTCGCAACGAAGCGGCTTTGCGTGGATATCGACTACTTCGAAACATTCAACCGCCCGAACGTCTCGCTCGTGGATCTGAAAAGCACCCCGATCGACGAGATCACCCGGCATGGTCTCCGAATCGGAGACAGGGCGTACGAGTTCGACGCGATTGTGTTTGCGACGGGTTTCGATGCCATGACTGGCGCCCTGCTGAATGTCGACATTCGTGGTCGTAAGGGACTGCCGTTGCGGGAGAAGTGGGAGCACGGCCCCAGAACATACCTCGGGCTCCAGATAGCCGGCTTCCCCAACCTCTTCACCGTCACGGGACCTGGCAGCCCGTCGGTGCTGAGCAACATGATCGTTTCGATCGAACAGCACGTTGACTGGATTTCGGACTGCCTGGCGTACCTCCGTGAACACGAGGTCCAGACGATCGAGGCGACACTCGAAGCCGAAGATGCATGGGTGCAGCACGTGAACGACGTGGCGAACTTCACGCTCTATCCGCTCGCGAATTCGTGGTATATCGGAGCAAACGTGCCGGGGAAGCCGCGAGTCTTCATGCCGTACATCGGCGGAGTCGGGGTCTACCGTGAGCGCTGCGAACAGGTGGCGGCAAATGGCTACGAAGGATTCGCGCTCGGCAGCCGCTGAGACCTCTATGCCGGTTGGAACCGCCGCATCCGCGTCACGCGGCTAAACGGCACGAGCGTCCAGACCAGTTCGTCGCCATCGAGCTGGCGGGTGACGGCGACGAATTCGTTGTTCGGCCTGAGGACAAGGACGCCATCCTCGAATGTCGCAGCGACTCGGATCGGCTCGTTGGTGAACGCGCTGACATCGTTGACGCCGTTCTCGAGCGTGCCATCGGCGACCATGTCGTGGATGACGCCGCCTGAGGTAATGACCACTCGGTTGCCTGCCTGTTCGATGCGCTCCACGTGCCGGAGGTCATCGACCGGGGCGCCGTTGACTTCGACGGCAACAGCCTGCCACACACCGCGCAAGTCGGGCACGCCGGGAGTTAGTTCGTGATCGCAATCGCCGAGGATCGGCGGTGGCATCGGGCCGCGCCAGCCACCTGGCGGTGTGTGTGCGGTCGGTATCGAAAGTGCCATCAGGGCTGGCGGCCAGCCTGGCGGGGAGGTGGAGACGGCAGTTCGCATAGGTAGTCACGCGCCTGGTCGCGGTACTTCCACCGGGTGACGCTGCCGTCCAGGGCGATACCCTCCCAGCGTGCCCCATCTTCATCCTCTTCGATCGGGATGATGGCGCCCTTCAGACGCCCCGCCGCGTAGACCTTGTAGCTGGTTGACCACGGGTCGACCGGGTCATGCCGGCGGGCGCGAAGCTCACGATCAGGAGGTGGGAAGCGCATCGAGTCTCACCTGAGGCGACAGAATATGGCGCGATTGTAGTCCAATCACGGCGTGGTCTGGCAACTGTTTTTGGTGCGTGAACCGTGGCCCGGAGTGCGGCCATCCCGGTAGCTGCGTATTCTTGCTCCACAAATTCCACCCTGGAGCCACCTTTGAATTACGAGCAGATTCTTGTTGAGAAGCGGGGCCGTGTCGCACTCCTGACGCTCAACCGGCCGGAGAAGCTCAACGCCTGGACGCCTCGCATGATGGTCGAACTCACGGCCGCCATGCGAGACGCTGCCGCCGACATCAGCGTTGGCGCCATTGTCGTGACCGGCGCCGGGCGCGGGTTCTGCGCGGGCGCCGACGTCGACGCGGTCTTCCGGGCGAACAGCGAGGCTCGCGATTCGGCGGAGGACGCACCCGCCACCGACGACAGCGATGGGACGGCAACCAACTGGGTCTCCTTCCTGCGCTCGTTGCCGAAGCCGACGATTGCAGCGGTGAACGGCACGGCAGTGGGCATCGGTGTGACGCAGATTCTGCCGATGGACATCCGCATCGCTGGCGCAGATGCGCGCTTCGGGATGTTCTTCGTGCGCATGGGCCTTGTACCCGAACTCGCGAGTTCAGCGCTACTCCCGCAGATGGTGGGCCAGGCGCGAGCGCTGGAATGGTGCATCAGCGGCCGGATGATCGACGCCACGGAGGCCAAAGAAGCGGGGCTCATCAGCGAGATTGTGGAGGACGGACGCCTCGTTGAGCGGGCCATCGAACTTGGTGAAAAGCTCGCCGGGCAGTCGGCGTTCGCGATGACGAAGATTCGGCAGCTCATCGTTCAGAACATGAGCGAGAGCGACCTCACGCTCGCCATGCGGCGTGAGGGAGAGGCGCTGGGCGCCGCGTACCGGTCGTGGGAACACAAGGAGGCGATCGAGGCGTTCCTCACGAAGCGCCCGGCCGATTTCCAGAAGCAGTCACCGACCCCGGTCGATTAGCCGGCCCTTCGGAATCCTCCGAAGAAACGCGCTGGCCGAATGTCGCGGATGGGCTCTGGTGGACGCACCGGCGTCGCCCAGCACGTCCCGGCCGGCGCCACATGTCCGTCGGCGTCGATGCATCCGTGGAGGTCTTCGCGCGCCAGCCGGAGGTTTCGCGCGATTGCCCCGGCGCTGTCATCGAGCTTCCATGGAGAGCTCCGGGAAAGGTCAGGGCGGACGACACGGACCGGCATCTGACGGGAGAGGCAGGATTCTGCGGCATGAGTGGTCGCACTCGTGAGGATGCTGAACGATTGCTTGAGCACGCCCGCGGCGGTCTTCGGGCGGGCGGGCGACGGTGGTGGAGTAAGGTCGATCGCGAGGATTTCGGTGGCGCCCAGTTCGGCCGCGGTCGCGAGGTCGACTGACGCGGTAACACAGCCATCGACGAACAGTTCGCCGTCGATGGTTACCGGTTCGAACACTCCCGGGATGGCGGTCGATGCGAGGATGGCGCGGTCGAGCGGGCCTTCCGTGAACACCTGTTTCACGCCGAGCGAGAGGTTGGTCGCGGTGACAGCGAGCGGGATGCGAGCATCATCGAAGGTTGCTCCCGGCAAACGCCGGCGCAGGAGCCGGGGAACCACGTCGTTCGTGGTGACGCTGGTCGGATGGAGGAGCTTGCCGAACAAGCGCATGGGCTGGAACTTCACCAGGGCAAGTCTGTCGAGGCTGAGCCAGATACGCAGCAACTCCTCGGGCTGGTCGGGATGGACGGCCGTCCATGCGCCGTTAAGTGAACCGACGCTGGTCCCGACGATGAGTTCCGGGCGAAAGCCGAGTTCGAACGCCGCGGCGATGTACGCAGCCTGGATCACTCCGAGCGCGCCTCCACCGCCGAGAACCAGGGCAGGCCGGGATTGGCCGGATGTCGTTCCGTCCACCTTCTCCTCCTATACGATGATCGTCGGCAGAAGCGGCTGACGTTACAGGTCCCCGGCGAGAATCGCCGCAAGAACACCGCCGTCGACGTTCCCGCCGGAAACGATGACGCCGACTTTTCGACCCACGACATCGGGGACCCGGTCTGTCAGGAGGGCCGCCGCCGGAATAGCGCCGGTGGGTTCGACCACAGTCTTCATCCGGAGTGCCATGAACCGTGTAGCGTCCCTGATAGCGTCGTCGGTAACCGTGACCACGCCGGTGACGAGTGAGCGAACAACTTCGAAGGTGAGCTTGCCGGGCTGCCGTGTCCGCACACCGTCTGCAATTGTCGGCGGTGGGTCGATGAGGACGCGCTTACCGGCTGCGAGACTCTGGACCCAGTCGTTGGCGGTCTCCGGTTCGACACCGTAGACGCGCGTGGATTGGGCGAGCCCCCGCACGGCAGTCGCGGTCCCGGAGAGTAGTCCGCCGCCACCGAGCGGGGTCACCACCACATCGAGATCCGGGACTTCGTTCATCAGCTCGAGTGCCGTGGTTCCCTGGCCGGCCATGATCCAGGGGTCGTCGAACGACGGAACGATGTACGCGTGGGTGGGTTCGGCTGCGGCCCGCGCGACTTCCTCTGGCAGTTCGGTCAGCCGATCGAAGAACCGGATGTGTGCTCCGTAACCACGGGTGGCGTCCTGCTTTGCCTTCGGGGAGTCGTCGGGCATGAGGATGGTGCAGGGGATACCAAGCAGTCGAGCCGCAAGAGCGACCCCCTGAGCGTGATTGCCGGACGATGCGGCAACGACGCCGCGCTCCCTCGCATCGGCCGGAAGCTGAGCCAGGTGGTTGTATGCGCCGCGGAACTTGAATGCGCCAACCCGCTGGTAGTTTTCGCACTTGAAAAACACACTGGCGCCGGTGAGTTCATTGAAGGTTCGCGAAACGAGGACAGGGGTCGTGTTGGCGATTCCGTCCAGCCGGCGGGCGGCGGCTTCGACGTCGGCGAAGGAGATCGGGAGAGTGCTCATTCACCAAATGGTAGCCGCGGCCAGCAGCTCATGCGCGTTGGGCGCCCCGGCGCGACGGTGTAGCATGTGCCGCGGTGGGGTGTTTGGAGGCGCTGGATGCGCGTCGATGCGCACCAGTCTGGTGGCGACAGGTTTCACCGGCGGTGGCCGGCAGGCTTCGCTGCCGCCTGTGTGGTGCTCGTTGCGGCCGGATTCTACTTCTGCCTGAGTCTCATGCAGGCGGTTGATCGCGCCGGGCACGAATCGACTTTCGAGCTTCCGTCGCTCGTCATCGGCGCGGACGAGGGTGTTCGCCCGAGTGCGCCTGCTCCAGGCGCGACCGTGGAAGCGCCACCCGAGCTGCCGCTACCCGCCGGCGTTGTGGCGCCGTCGCCCTCAGCAGCCCTACTCGCCCGGATTGAAGAGGCGACCGGGGATGGCCGTGACCACGTCTCCGTCTCGGTGAAACGGTTGACGGACGGGACTTCAGCATCGTTCGGCGGCGCAATTCGCTACTACGCTGCGAGCACGTTCAAACTCGCCGTGCTTTATGAGGCCGCGGTCAGGCTCTCGGATGGCCGCCTGTCGCTCGATGACCGGCTCGTGATGTCGGACGAAGACAACGCGGAAGACCTGGGAACATCCGCATTCCTCCACTTTGAGGACGACGGTTCGATCACGGTTCGAAACCTGCTCGGACCGATGATCGAGGTTTCAGACAACTCGTCGGCGGTGACGCTGATGCACGCCTTCGGCTCGGGAACCATCGACGAGACCCTGAGAGGCCGGGGCATTGAGACGATGACGGTGAACCGGACCGAGCTCTGGACGACGGCCGATGACCTTGCCCGGCTGATGGAGGCAATCTACTCGGGTGAGCAGATGACCACGGAAGTGCGCGACTACGTGAGAGGCCTGCTGCTGGCTCAGACCATCCGGTCCGGCATCCCGGCGGCGCTCTCGACAGAAATCGACGCGGGACTCCGGGTGGGTAACAAGACCGGCACGTGGGAAGCCGCGCAGCACGACGTCGCGTTTGTCGAAGCGCCAAGCGGAACCTACGTGATCGCCATCCTGACCGACGGATCGTACGAGGGATGGGAGGCCATGCACCGGGTTACGCAAATTGTTCATCAAGAGCTTGCGAAGCAACGGTAAAGTCACTGGCGGGGTGCGGTCCGGGTCGCGTAACCTGCGGTAACCCTCGTGGCAGGTGTGATTTGCAGGAGTACCCCGTCGACTACGGTGGCGGCTCACACAAGGCGCTGATTGTGCTCGCCGCGCTGGCGATTCTCGGGGTTTTAGTTTACATAGTTGGTTCCGCGAACGGGGCCTTTCCGATGCGCGCCGAGGCGGCGCCACGTGTGGAGGCCGACTGGGCCTTCGCACCGGGAGCGATCGATGCGATGAACGCCCAGGCAATCCAGGTGTGCTCGGCCGAGGCAACGGCGCGGGCGGCGGCCGGAACGGAGAACGAGTCGGTCCGGCAGGCACAGGTAGAGGTGCTCGCGGGCGAGTACGCACAGGCTGAGCAGGCGTACAACGACCGGGTGCGGTCGCTCGTGAGTTCCGGTGTCCGCCGCCCCTGGGATGTTCAGAGCAAAGCACTTCCGCTTGACCTCGCGAAGAGTAAGTTCTGCCTGCGTGTTGCAGTTGCTCCCGCGCGTGTCGTGCAGGCTGCCGTAAGCGGGCCGATCCAGGCCGGATCAGGACCGGAGGCCCCGTACTACGCCCCGGCCGAGCGCTTTATCACGCTCGAGCAACTCGACGAATACGCGCGGCAGGCAGGATGGCCGAGCGAGCCCGGCTGGTGGCCTGACATGCGCAAAATCATCCTCTGCGAGACGCGCAGCCTCGACACCATGGCACATAACGTGAACGACCCCGCAGGCGGGAGCTACGGGCTCGCACAGCTCAACGGCAGCTATCACTTCATCAACGCCGGTGAGGACTTCGCGATGCGCTACGACCCGGTCGTCAACCTCCGGACGGCGCTCTGGCTGCGGACGGTACGGGGACATTTCGGCGGAACCGGCGGCTGGGCTAACTGTTCCGCGCTGTGGGGAATAGACTAGGCGCATCACGCTTTGTGGAGATGCCGCCGTGTTTGTCGCAATGAACCAGTTCTCCGTTAGCCAGGGTCGCGAGGCGGAGTTCGAAGAGGGATGGCGCACCCGTGAAAGCTACCTCAAGAGCTTCGACGGATTCGTCCATTTTTCGCTGTTGAAGGGTGATGAGGCTGGCGATTACGTGTCGCACACGATCTGGCGCAGCCGGGAGGACTTCATCGGCTGGACGCAGTCGGAAGCCTTCCGCAAGGCACACAGCAACCGGACTGCCGACGGTGTGCTGGCCGGACACCCCCGCGCGCGGTTCTACGACGCTGTGCTCGCCGAAGAGGGCAACCTCGCAGCCATCGGCGGATGAGCGGGGAACCGACTCGCTCACCGCTGCTGCCTGAGTTTGTCCAGCGCATCGACGAAACTGACGATGCGCTGTTCTACCGTGAACCCCGGCTCGTCACTCACATCGACGACGCCGCGATCGCCGCCGTGTCCCGGTTCTACGGTCAGCTCATTGCTCCGGGATCCATGGTGCTCGACCTCATGTCGAGCTGGGTCTCGCACCTGCCTGATGGCCTCCAGACCGCTGGTGTCGCAGGCCTGGGTATGAACGCGTTCGAGCTCGAACAGAATCCTGTGCTCACGGAGCGCGTGATCCAGGATCTAAACAAGAATCCCCGGCTCCCGTGGGTGGATGGAACGTTCGACGCCGCAATCGTGACCGTTTCCGTCCAGTACCTCACGCACGCTCCAGCCGTGTTCGCGGAAGTTGGCCGGGTGTTGAAGCCGGGCGCTCCATTTGCTGTGGCTTATTCGAATCGATGCTTTCCAACGAAGGCCATCGCCGTGTGGCAGACACTGAGCAGCCGGCAGCACGCCGAGCTCATCGGGCTGTATTTCCGGCTCTCGGAGCGTTTCGGCCAGCCCCAGGCGTACGACATAAGTCCCGGAGCGGGGAGTGACCCGATGTTTGTCGTCGTGGCTCGAGCTCTGTCCAGCGAGAGATAGCGGCCGCCGCGTTCAGAAGACCATTGGCTCGCGGCTGGAGAATTCGTAGAGCATGGCCGGCCGATGGGCGCCCTCTTTGACCGACTGCCCGGTCTCCCTGACGATGCCGAGTCCCACCACGCGCCTCCGGAAGTTTCGCTTGTCCTGCGGCTCCCCAAGGATCACCTCGTAGACCCGCTGGAGCTGTGTCAGGGTGAACTGCCGGGGCAGGAGGCTGTAGGCAACGTTCGTGTACTCCAGTTTGTTCCGCAGGCGCTCCTCGGCGTAGGCGATGACTCTGTCGTTTTCGAAGGCGAGCGCGGGAAGCGGATGGACTGGCTGCCAGGCCGGCCGCCAGTCTGAATCAGCGCGCAGCCGTGTTCGCGTCACGTCGACGAGGGCGAAGTAGGTGACGACGATATCGGCCCGCCCTCCGCCGAGCTGGTCGAACGTGTAGAGCTGTTCGAGGAACAGGTCGGAGACACCGGTCTCGTCTTCGAGTTTTCGCTTGGCAGCGGCATCGAGGGACTCTCCCGGCTGGAGAAAGCCACCCGGCAGCGCCCATTCTCCGTGTGCCGGGTCGGCCGCGCGTTCAATGAGCAGTACCGAGAGGCTGCCCTGCCGGACGGTGAAGATGACCACCACCACTGCCGTCGCCATGCCGGAAAGTGTATGGCGACGCGGTCCAACAGGCTGAGGCGCCACACGGGCGTGCGGCGCCCCAACGCGGCTTAACTCGTCTTCGCGACTACCTCGTTGGCCAGCCGCGTGAGGCCGGCTGTGGTATCGGCGCCGAAGACCTGGATGGGAACGACGACGCGGTGCACGCCCGCAGCTTCGAGGGCTCGAATGCCGTCGACACCGCCTGCGCCAGGCCACATGCAAGTAATTTCGATCTCGTCGAATCTTCGCCCGAGGCGATCGCACACGGCCCGTAGCTCCGACAGTCGCCGGGCAAGATCGGCGGGGTCGCTGGCGGGGACGTACCAGCCGTCGCCGTACCTTGCGATGCGCTCATACACCTTGCCCTTGTCCCCGCCGATGATCACGGGCATCGGCTTCTGAACCGGGATCGGGTAGCTCTTGAAGCCGCTCCAGGAGAGGAACTCACTTTCATGTTCGACGGTCTCGCCAGACCAGACCTTGCGCATGGCCTGGACGTAGTCATCGAAGCGTGCGCCGCGCTTCTCGAAGGGCACGCCCATGGCATCGAACTCTTCGCGCAACCAGCCGATGCCGGCCCCGAGCATCATCCGTCCCCTGGAAAGGAAGTCGATGCTCGCAACCTGCTTCGCGAGGAACAGCGGGTTTGCCTGGGAGAGGATGTTCACGCCGGTGCCAAAGCGCAGCGTCGTCGTGCTCGCGGCGACCGCTGTCAGAGCGATGAGCGGGTCGATGAACGGCGTTTCCGGCGCGGCGCCCATCTTGCCCGTGGGGCTGTACGGGTATTTCGAGGCGTAGTCGAGCGGGACGATCACGTGTTCGAACGTCCACACGGATTCGTAACCGAGACTCTCGGCGAGACGTGCGACATCGACGACCTGTTCGATCGAGTGGTATCCGATGTTGATGGGAATGATCCCGAACTTCATGAAGCTTCTCCTGCGGCTGAGAGTCAGCGAAGGGAGATGCTACCGGAGCGAGGCCTCATGCGCCGGGTGACCGTACACCGGCTCCGCCTCTACAATGGCACTCTTGCAAACGCGCGGAGGGGTCGCATAGTGGTCTAGTGCGCCCGCCTGCTAAGCGGGTTCCGGGGTAACTCGGTCGAGGGTTCAAATCCCTCCCCCTCCGCCACTTACAGACTGGCCGCACCACCATGACAAACCGGTACTACCTCTGGACCGTCGGCTGCCAGATGAACAAGGCCGACAGCGAAAAGCTCGCCGCGGGTTTCGATCGGATGGGTCTCAAGCCCACCGACCGGATCGAACGTGCCGACATCGTGGTCCTCAATACCTGCAGCGTTCGCCAGCACGCGGAAGACCGCGCCTACAGCAAGCTGGGCCGCGTTCGGGACCTGAAGAAGACCAATCCAGGCCTGAAGGTCGCCGTCATGGGCTGCATGGTGGGCCTCAAGACCGATGAACTCGAGAAACGCTTCCCACAGGTCGACGTCTTCGCCCGGCCACAACAGTTCGAGCCGATTATCGAGATGATTGAAGGGCCAGCCGAGGACCTCGGCGGGGAGTTCTGGCCGAGCACGTACGCGATTCCCGACGGGCCAGCGGCGTTCGTGCCGGTCGTCCATGGCTGCAACAAGTTCTGCACCTACTGCATCGTCCCGTATCGCCGGGGGCGCGAGAAGAGCCGGCCAATGGACGAAATTGTCCGGGAAGTCGCCTACCTCACGGCCCAGGGAGTGCGTGAAGTCACGCTGCTCGGCCAGACGGTCGAGGCATACGGGCACGACCTCCCGGAACAGCCCGACCTCGGCGACCTGATGCGGGCGCTTTCGGCGCTCGAACGGCTCGACCGCATCCGCTTCCTTACGTCGTACCCGAAGGACATGACGCACCGGATTCTCGAAGCCGTCGCCGAACTCCCGAAGGTCATGGAATGCTTTTCCCTCCCGGTCCAGGCCGGCAGCGATGCGGTGCTGGAGTCGATGCGGCGCGGATACACGCGGCAGGAGTTCGTGGACAAGATCACCGAAGTGCGAGCGCTTATGCCTGGCGCCGGGATCACCACGGATATCATTGTTGGCTACCCGGGCGAGACCGATGCGGACTTCGAGGCGACATGCGAGCTGCTCGAGGAACTGCGGTTCGACAAGGTTCACGTGGCCGCGTATTCACCTCGCCCCGGCACCATCGCCTGGCGCAAGATGGAGGACGATGTTCCGGCGGACGTGAAGGCAGCGCGCCTCCATCGAATCGAGGAGATCGAAGGCCGGATTTCGGAGGAGATCAACCGCACCTATGTGGCGACCCTGCAGGAGATCCTGGTGGAAGGTGTCCGGAGAGAGCAGCCGTTCGGACGCACACGCACCGGGAAGCTCGTGCACCTGGATAGCCCGGCCCGGATTGGCTCACTGGTCGATGTACGAATCGAACACGGCGGGGCGTTTTCGTTGCGCGGCGCCCCGCTGGATTCGCTCGCACTCGTCTAGTTTTCCGCCCAATCGATGGTCACGTCGTTACGGTCGTGCGGGTTGACCCGCACGTTCAGTGTCGAGCCTTCGATAAGCAGGTTCGCCAGTGACTCTCGTACCAGGGATGCGACCGTGACCCGGTAGGGTACCTTGCCCACCGGCGAGACTTCGATCTCGAATTCCATCAGTCGCTGATTGCCCGCGGTGCTGCCGCGATCATGATTGCGCACGATGGTGGCGGATTCACGCAGCGATTCGGACGATGGTGTCGTCGCCGTCAGGTTGACGGGCTCATGCGCCACCTGGACGTCTGGCGTGCCAGTCTGGACAACACGCCCATGCTGAATGATGGATGCACGTGCGAGGACGTCGGCACTGATATTGACGCCCTTCGAGCGAAGATAGTCGCTCAGTTCCGACGGTTCGGTTGGCACGGGGCCGGTGCGCTGGCCGCGTAGATCGACCGTGACCGGTTGGCCAATCGTGACGTTGGCCCCGGACAGATCCATGTCGATGCCGAAGTCCCGGAGAAAATCGGAAACCGCTGCCGGGTCGCCAGGATTCGCGCTGAACTGGGTGACTCGCGCCTGGATTCGCCTGGCCTTCCTGATGCCGAATTCGGTCAGGACACTCGTGAGCAGTCCACTCAGAAAGAAAGCGATGCCGAGCGTTACGAGTGTCCCGCGGGCACTGTCGGCTGCGGCGCAACCGGCGCCGGTGCAAGAATCACTCCCCTGCACCGCTGTAAAGCTGTCGCTCAGGCCAAGAAAGAGCAGAAAGAGGCCAAGGACCATAAAGAATGCCCCGAGCCCATGGCCCATGAATCGGCCAGCAGATGACATGGCAACCCCCGAGGAGCCACGGCTCACATGGGTGAGACCCGCGCCGCCCCAGGATCTTACACATCGAGTGAGCTTTTCTGCCCCGGCGCGACTACTATCTCGGCACCAAATCGTGTGAGGAACGTACTTGAAGTTCGAAGAAATCAAGACAGTGGGGGTCCTGGGTGGCGGCATCATGGGCGGCGGGATCGCCCAGACGTACGCCGTCGCCGGGTACGACGTCGTCGTTCGCGACATCAACCAGGACGCCATCGACAAGACGAAGTTCGCTGTGTTCGATGGCAAATGGGGCATCAAGCGTGGAGTGGAGCGCGGGAAGATCGGATTCGACGATGCGGTGGCTGCGATGGCCCGAGTTTCGTTCGGCGAAGCGCTGGAGGTGCTCGCTGACTGCGACATCATCATCGAAGCAATCCCGGAGAAGCTGGAGCTCAAACAACAGGTCTTTGCGGAACTCGACCGTGTCGTGAAGGCTGGCGCGATCTTCGCGTCCAACACCTCAGGATTCGCGATCGCCGATGTCGGCCGGGATGTCTCCGCGGCACGTCGGCCGCTGTTCGTCGGCATGCACTTTTCGAACCCCGTGACCACCATGCGGATGCTCGAGGTCATCTACACACCGGACACGTCGCAGGACACGATCGATGCGGCAGTGAAGCTCGGTGAAGCGGGTGGCAAAGCCGTCTCGATGGTGAAGGATACCCCCGGAACCTACGGCTTCCTGCTCAACCGGATTTTCGGCGCTGCCTATCGCGAAGCGAAGGCAATCGTCGATGCCGGCATCGCGACGCCCGAGGATGTGGACAAGGCGATGATCACGGGCCGGAACTGGCCGTCGGCGTTCTTCGGCTCGCGAGGTGGCATCGGCAAGGAGTGGTAACAGCGCCCGCCGTGCGAGGGCAACAAACGGGGACCTCAATCGAGGTCCCCGTTTTGATTCGTCTCTGGTGGAGCTGGAGGGATTCGAACCCTCTACCTCAACACTGCCAGTGTTGCGCTCTCCCGATTGAGCTACAGCCCCAGGCTAACTCAGTGATGGTAGCAGCCGTGCCTTTTGCGGCCAAACCAATCCGGCCGATCGCGAGCGGCTACTTGCGAGTTCGTGGGTCCAGGGCGTCGCGCAGGCCATCGCCGAGGAACGTGAAGCAGAGCATGAGCACGGCAACCATGATGGCCGGCCAGATGACTGCCCAGTTGTTCACGAACAGGTTGGAATAGCCGTCGCCCATGAGGGCCCCGAGACTGGTGAACGGCGACGGAACTCCGAGGCCGATGAACCCGAGCGCGCCCTCCGCGAAGATGGCCAAAGGAATGCCGAAGGTCACCGCGACGATCACGGTGCTGAGAGTGTTCGGGAGCATATGGGCGCGAACAATACGCCACGGACTCGCCCCTATGGAACGCGCCGCCAGGACATAGTCCTGCTCCTTGATCGAGAGCATCTGACCTCGGACGAGCCGAGCGACGGTCACCCAGCTCACAAGCGAGATAGCGAGAATCGTGCTGATGATGGCCGAGGGGAACCCGGGGATCTGGGGGTCGCCAGTGCCGATAATCGGCCAGTCACGGCCGAACAGCACCTGGCGCAGGAGGATGATCGCGAGGAGATCCGGGAAGGCGTACGCCAGGTCGGTAACCCACATCAAAACAGTGTCACTGAGCTTGCCAGCAAGTGCCGCGGTCATGCCAACCGTAATCCCAACGATGAGGACGACAATTTGCGTGCCGATGCCGATCTTTAGCGAGAAGAGCGTTCCGTAGAGCAGCCGGGCCCACATGTCGCGCCCGAGTATGTCGGTGCCAAGCCAGTATGTGGAGTTAGGGCCTTCGTTCACGACGAGGTATTGCTGCTGGGTTGCACTATGGCGTTCGATGGCGGGAACGAACTGAGCGAGGATTGCAGTCACGGTGATGACGATCAGGATGATCGCGGAAATGAACGCGAGGCGGTTACGCATGAGCCGCCTGAGCGCCATGGCCCAGAGTCCCTGTTGCTTATTGGCGAGCTGCTCTTTGGTGAAATCGAACGGCTGGAGGATAGTGGTGGATTCGGTTGCCATGGTGGTTCCTACAGCCTGATTCTCGGGTCGGCGACCGCGTAGAGAAGGTCAACGACAAGGTTCATGGCGGCGATGATCGCTGCGTAGAACAGTGTGACCCCCATGATTACCCCGTAGTCACGAACGAGTACCGAGTTCACGAACGCGCTTCCCAGTCCAGGGATTGCGAAGGCCTGTTCGATGATGAAGGAACCCGTGATCAGGCCGGCGAAGATCGGGCCGAGGATCGTGAGCACCGGGATGAGCGCGTTCTTCACAGCATGCCGGAGGATGACGGTGAACTCTTTCACTCCTTTCGCGCGGGCAGTGCGGATGTAGTCCTGGCGGAGGATGTCGAGCATGGAGGCACGGGCTATCCGGGCGATGAAGGCGCCGGGGAGCATGCCCATCGCAACCATGGGTAGCACCATCTTCTTGTAGTTGAAGAGCTCCCAGCCGAGGACATCGAACCAGTTGAGCTTAAGCGCGAATAGGATCACGAGGAACGGAGCGAGGATGAAGCTCGGTAATGCCGCGCCACTCGTTGCCACGAACACTCCGACGTAGTCGCCAAGGCCGTTTTGATTGACCGCGGAGATAGTCCCGAGGGTGGTCCCCAACAGGAGCGCGAAGAGAAACGCGCAAATTCCAAGCTGCAGCGAAACGCCGAACTTCTCCCGGATGATGTCGGTCACGGCGCGTTCGTTCGAGGCGATGGAGATGCCGAGGTCGAGCCTCGCGGTATTCGCCATGAAGTGGGCGTACTGCTCGGGAAGCGACCCATCGAGGTTGTACTTCTCGTTGAGGCGGGCGCGGGTTGCATCGGACATCGGTTTGTCCGAGTCGAACGGGCCGCCCTCAACCGAGTGCATAAGGAAAAACGTCACGGTCGCGACTGCGAAGAGCAGCGGGATCATGAGCAGAACACGGCGAATGGTGTAAGCGATCATGGGAAGGCTCCCCGAGGAACGCAATTGGGGCGCCCGAAGACACCCCATGCGAAAACGAAGACCCGAAGAAGAAGCAGCGCCGGTTGACCGGCGCTGCCTCTAACGTTCGACGTTACTTCTTGGAGGTCGTCCAGAGTTCGACAGAGGTGTCGCCGGGGACCTGCTTGTCGTCTGGCTTCTTGTTCTCGATCATGCCCTTGACGTAGGGCTTGACGACAGCGTGGAAGCCGACCTGCCACATCGGAGCGATGCCGCAGACGTTTTCGACCACGAGCTTTTCGATGTCGCGGTACTGCTGGCGGCGCTGCTCATCGTTCTGGTTGAACTTGGCCTTGGCGATGGCATCGTCAATGGCCTTCATTGAGCAGCTCTGCTTGTTGATCGACCCACCGGTCTCGTAGAGGCCGAGGATCCAGTTTTCCGGGTCCGGGTAGTCCTCGCCCCAGCCACCAAGCACGATCTGGAAGTCGCCGCTGTTGAACCGCGAGGAGCGGGTCTTCGAGTCGGTGTACTCGAGATTGATGTCGATGCCCAGGTACTTCTTCCATTCGGACTGAAGGAATTCGCCGATGGCCTTGTTGGTGGCGGAGTCGGTCTGGAGGACGGTGATCTTCGGGAAGCCCGCGCCGTTCTCGTATCCGGCCTTCTTCATGTTCTCCTTCGCCTTGGCCGGATCGAAGCCGATGGCCGCGTCGAAGATACCTGCCTTGTTGCCGGAGCGATCCGGCGGCATCCAGTTGGTCGACGGAACGTTGGCGCCGTTGAGGACGTTGTCGTTCAGCGTCTTGCGGTCCGTAGCCTGGGAGAGAGCGAGACGCACTTCGAGCTTGGAGAGCGTCGGATCCTTCAGGTTCGGCTCGATGCCGGTGGTGCGGGTCGCGGCGTAGGAGGTGAGTTCCTTGCCGAGCGTCGGGTCAGCCTTGACGGCCTTGAGCTGGGTGGTCGGCACGCCGGTCGCGTCGATTTCGCCAGAGCGGTAGGCGTTCAGCGCAACCGCGGCGTCATCGATGTAGCGGAGGACGATCTTCTCCACCTGGGCCTTCTGGCCGGCGGTGTACTGATCGTTCGGCACCACTTCCATCTTGTCTTTTTCGGTGTAGGCGCTGACCTTGAACGGTCCGTTGTAGACGTTGTCCATCGGGGCCGGCCACTTCGCATCGACGCTGGCGAGCTTGTGCTTCGGCGCCGGGAAGGTGGGCCAGAGGGCCAGGAGGATCGGGAAGGTCGGCTGCGGGTCGGTGAGCTTGAATTCGATGGTGGTGGCGTCAACCGCCTTCACGCCCATCGCCTTCTGAAGTGCTTCCTTCTCGGCCGGGGTCTTCTTGCCAGCGTCATAGTAGTCCTGGCAGCCGACGATGGCGGTCAGGATGTACTGATAATGGCCTGCGTTGTCGGGGTTGCAGGTGCGCTGCACGCCGAGTACGAAGTCGTTGGCGTCGAGCGGCTGGCCGTCCGACCACTTGAGATCCTTCTTCAGCTTGACGGTGTAGGTCTTGCCATCCGCGGAGACGGTCGGCGCACCATCAGCCATCGCGGGCTGCGGCTTGCTGTCCTTGTCCAGGTGGTAGAGACCGCGCCAGACCATGAAGAAGTGTTCGATGTCCTGGTTGAAGTCCGAGAAGTGCGGATCCCAGCTTTCGAACTGGATGGTGCGAATGGTGATGGTGCCCGAAGGCTTGGCGACGGATGTAGGAGCTGCGCCCCCACTCGTGGGTGAAGCAGTGGTGCCGCCCGTGTCATCATCGTCATCGTCGCCGCAGGCCGCGGCGAAAGCCAGGATGGCGAAGATGGCGAACATGCTGAGCAGCAGCTGCCACTTGGACTTGGTCATCGGTAGTGGTTCCCTCCTCTATTCGATTAACCGACCGGTAAGGTGCTGTCCGAACCGCTTAAAGTCAATAATTCTTTACTGCGGTAACCGTAAGGTTCAGTCGCGGATGGGCACACGCCTCCTCTTCCGGGGGTGAGTTCCGCCCCCGAGCCTGTCAAGGATACGCCACCGGCGCGCTGATAGATGCCTCCAGTCAGCGGCCGGCATCGTCCCGCGGCGTTCCGTCGATGTACCCAGCAGCCTCGCTGGCATAGGCTGAGGCTACGAACCCTGGGATATTCCATGTCCACCGAAGGCAGAGTCATGAACCGAATCCTCGCCATCGTGAGCGTGCTTGGCCGCGACCAGAAGGGCGTTGTCGCGCGAATCAGCACCTACATTGCCGAGCACAACATCAATATCGAAGACATCGAGCAGCGGGTCGTTCGCGGCCAGTTCCTCATGGACATGCTTGTCGACATCACGGACGCGGCGGTTTCACTCGACGAGTTGGTGACCGGCCTCCTCTCCATCGGCCAGGAGATCGGCATGGAGATTCGCGTCACGTTGCATAGTGAACGCGAGCGCCGGCGGGTAGGGGTGCTCGTGAGCAAAGAAGCCCACTGCCTCGAACGACTTATCGCCGACTCCCGCGCCGGTCTGCTCCACGGCGACCTCGCCGTGGTCATCGGGAATCATGAGTCGCTGCGGCCGGTCGCGGAGGCGGCAGGTCTCCCCTTCGCGTGGTATCCGAGTGACGACAAGCCCGCGCACGAGGCTTTCGTGCTTGAACAATTGGTGGAGGCCCAGGCCGACGTGGTGGTGCTTGCCCGCTACATGCAGATCCTCACGAGCACGCTCTGCCAGCCGTACGCCGGGCGGATCATCAATATCCATCCGTCGCTCTTGCCGTATTTCCCGGGAGCGAATCCCTATCGCCGGGCGTGGGAGGACGGTGTCCGAGTGACCGGGTGCACCGC
>CAYYDX010000001.1:0-93798 GCA_964470735.1 uncultured Anaerolineaceae bacterium | reverse complement strand
TGGCCCATGATCGAGTAGCTGTTCTGGCCGACGTCGCCCTTCATCAGGAGGTCGACCACATCGCGCAGGCGCACGCGGGAGCCGTTCAGGAGGTATTCGGAGTCACCGTTCCGGTAGACGCGGCGCGCGATTTCGACTTCGGCGAAGTCCACCGGCAGCCAGCGCTCTTCGTTGTCGAGTGTGAGAGCGACTTCGGCCATGCCGACGGCCGCGCGATCCTTCGTGCCGGCGAAGATAACGTCTTCCTGCTTTTTCGCGCGGAGCAACTTCGTGCTTTGCTCGCCGAGCACCCAGCGGATGGCGTCGGAGACGTTGCTCTTGCCCGAACCGTTCGGACCAACGACGGCGGTGATGCCCCGGCCGTAATCGAAGTTCGTACGGTTGGCGAAACTCTTGAAGCCCTGGACGGAAAGCCGCTTGAGGTACACGGGGTTACTCCTGCGCCTTCGCTTGCGAAGTCAGCGCGACGACGGCCTCCTGGGCGGCGGCCTGTTGCGCTTCACGCTTGCTTCGGCCCTCGCCCCGTCCGAGAGTCGAACCCGCGACGCGGACCTCCACGATGAACGTGTGGGTCGCGCCGGTGGCTTCCTGCACCGTCACATATTCGGGTGGTTCGTGCCAGCGGGCCTGGACCAGGTGTTGCAGCGAGCTTTTCGCGTCGACGCGGGCGCCCTCGCGGCGAATCTGCTCCAGCTCGGGTTTCAGCAGGCGGCGTGTGAACGCTTTCGCGGCGCGGTAGCCGTGCGCTTCGTAGACGGCGCCGATCATGGCTTCGATTGCCCCGGCGAGGTTTCGGTCGCGATGGCGGCCGCCCGCGGCTTCTTCCCCGCGGCCGAGGATCATGTGCTGGCCGAGGCCCACGCGGTTGGCGACGCGGGCGAGGCTGGTTCCGCGCACGATGTCGGCGCGCATGCGGGTCAGGTCGCCTTCGCCCGCAGCAGGAAACTGGTCAAAGAGCACCGATGCGATGACCATGCCGAGGACGGAGTCGCCGAGGAACTCGAGGCGCTCGTTGGAGGTTGCCGTGGCGTCAGCTTCGTTCAGGTACGAGGCGTGCGTGAGCGCCTGGCCGAGCAGGTCATCGGGAAGCGGCCTCACGCCGAGTTCTTCCACCAATCGCGCGTAGTCGGTCGTAGTGGCCAGGGCCACGCACCCTCCCGTCCCCGGTGAAGGAGGACTGGTCGCCCTTCGTGTGAAGGACGAAAGGAATTGCTAAAGCGCTATGATCATAGGGAGAGCGTTCCCCGCCAGTCAAGGTTCCTGTACGCTCGAAACGAAGCTCACGATGTCGAACGAAGCCACCCCGGAAACCTGTGTCGTCTGCCAGTTGTCAGTTGAGCCATACATGGTGGCGTTCTGTGGCGTCTGCGGGAACCTGTACCACCTGAACTCCCGCGCGGATCTGCCGGGCGACGATTGCGGGCAGGTGTGGATCAACGAAGACCACCTCGGGCTCGAGTTCGCATGCAACATCTGCCTGAATCCCGAACCGGCGCCGGGCGCTCTCGACGATGTGCTCGACCTCGCGGAGGCGGCCGCGGTCGCGAAACTACCGGAGGCGGCGCTCGAAAGGGCCGCACAACTCGGTCACATCAAGCACCGGAGGACGTCGTCGGGGGTGCTGCTCTTTACCCGTGGCGACGTCCTTGAGTTTGCCGTCGCTCACTGAGACCGCCCCGCCTCGGATTCCTGAACCGGTGCTCTGGTAAGCTCCCTGAATGACCAGCCAGGTCGATTTCGCCGCTGCCGAACGGCTGCTCCGCGAGGCCGAGTTCCTCGACTGCCGCCCGGTCTGGTACTCCTCGAACTACGTGTACATGGCGCAGGTTTGCGCCGGCGAGCAGAGCTTCAGCGCGATCTACAAGCCCCACAGCGGAGAGTCGCCACTCTGGGACTTCCCCGAAGGGCATCTCTACCGCCACGAGGCCGCGGCATACGAGTTTTCGAAGCTGCTCGGCTGGGACTTCGTCCCACCGACGGTGGTGCGAGACGGACCGCAGGGCGCCGGCTCGCTGCAGGTGTTCGTGCCACACGACCCGGAGGTTCACTTCTTCGTCCAGCGCGACCGGCCCGAACTGACGCCGCAGCTCATGCGCATCTGCGCGTTCGATGCCGTGACCAACAACGCCGACCGTAAAGGCGGGCATTGCCTGCTCGATGAGCGCGACCACATCTGGGGGATCGACCACGGGCTCTGCTTCCACCCGGCGTACAAGTTGCGGTCGGTCATCTGGGATTGGGCGGGCGAGCCTGTCCCGGCGGAACTGCTCGGCGACCTCGAAACCGCTGGCATCGCGCTCGCTACCGAGGATGAGACCTGCGCACCTCTGCTGGAGCTACTTAGCGAAGGCGAGGCAGCCGCGCTGCTCCAGCGAATCGAACGGCTGCTCAAGAACCGTACATTTCCCATGCCCGGACAGGCACGGCACTACCCGTGGCCGATGGTCTGAGGTGGGAGTCAGACGCCGAGTTTGCGTTCGACCCTCAAGTCACGCGGCTCGAGCTTCGCGTTGCAGTGCGAGCAGACAAGCGTGGCATCCGGTTCGTGGCCACACTCGTGGGTGAGCTTCAGCGGAGGGCCGTCTTCGCCGGCCATCCAGCGGTCTCCCCAGGCGAGCATGGCGATGAGAACGGGATAGAGGTCGCGGCCCTTCTGAGTTAGCCGGTACTCGCAGCGCGGCGGCCGGTCCTGGTACTGGCGGCGTTCGAGGACGTCATGGTCGACCAGTCCCTGAAGACGCGACGCGAGCACATTGCGGGCGATGCCGAGGTTGCCCTGGAAGTCGTCGAAGCGGCGGACACCGTTGAACGCCTCGCGGATGACGAGCATCGTCCACCATTCGCCCACGACCTCGAGCGTGCGGGCAACGGAGCATGGCATGTCGGCGAAACTGGTGCGGCGCATAGACTCTCCCGGAGCAAAGAATACGGCGGGCGGGTTGCTCTCAACAACCCACTTCGATAGGCGGTCATGCGAACGCTCCCGCACTCGGCGCTGGATTCAGGCTGAACGGGCGCCCGCGTTGCTGGCCTGCCGTCGATGGCGGAACATGTCAGCTACTATGAGCACTTCACAGCATCAACCTTTCGTCTCGCGAAACCCCGGCCGCGACGTCCAGCGGATCGGCACCGCGCGCGTCCTGGGGCAGGACCCCACGAAGATTTACGACCCCGTCTGGGGCGTCATCGGCAACCTCGGCGACAGCCAGTGCTACCTCGGGGTCAACGCGAAGGTTGACGCGATCCAGGCAGCGCTTTCGGAGCGCATCAATCGCGACGACCTGGCCGTCCGGTTGATTGCACCGGCGTACACCATCGGTGTTTCGGACGGACAGTTGAACGGCACCGAGCGGATGCGCTTCTCGCTGATCGGACGTGAGGTGGTGCATGACAACGTGACGCTCCACCTCAGCGGGAACGATGTGCAGGGCGTCATCGCGGTGGTGGCCTGTGACAAGCCGCCGGTGGGCACGCTGGCGGCGATCCTCGAGCACAACATCCCGGCCGTGCTCTTCTCGGACGGTTCGATCATGCCCGGCTGCGACCCCGAGACCGGCGAGCGCATCGACCTCGTGTCCGCGTTCCAGGTCGCGGGGGACCCGGACGACGAGAAGCGAACGCGCTACGCGATGAACGGTTGCCCGGGCATCGGCAGTTGCGCGGCGATGTACACCTACAACACGATGCAGTCGTTCATGGCGGTTCTCGGGATGGAGCCGCTGAACATGGTGGCGCCGACGGCCGAGGACGCGCGGCGCCTGCAGCAGTTCCCGGCGGAACTTGTTGACTGCCTTGTCACCTTGACCGACCGGGGGATCAAGCCGCGTGACATCGTCACGCCGGCCTCGCTGCGAAACGCGCTGACGGTCGCCATTGCGCTCGGTGGATCGACGAACGTCGTGCTCCACAGCGTTGAGATCGCGCGTGCCGCCGGGATCGACCTCTGGAAGGACGTGATCACGGAGGCGGAGTTCAACGAGCTCTCGCGACGGGTGCCGGTGGTGGCCGACGTGCGGCCGTTCGGGCGGTTCTACATGGAAGACGTCGATGACCAGGGCGGCCTCCAGGTAGTGGTCAAGGATCTGCTGGATGGCGGCTACCTCGACGGGAGTTGCATGACCTGCACGGGCGAAACGCTCGCTGAGCAGGTTCGGCGGCTTGCCCCGGCGTCGCCAGACGAGGACGTGCTGCACTCGGCGAAGACCCCGTTCAAGCAGACCGGCGGGCTGCGGCTGCTGCATGGCAACCTCGCGCCGGGCGGCGGCGCCGTGATCAAGGTCGCGGGCGTCGAGGGCGGACTCGAAAACGGGCGGTTTGTCGGCCGGGCCCGGACGTTCAACAGCGAAGCTGACCTGCTGCGCGAACTCGATGAGTCGCCGGACTCGTTCGCCGACCGGGACATGGTGGTCGTTCGCTACGAAGGCCCGCGCGGCGCCCCCGGGATGCCGGAGATGCTCGACCCGACCTCGCGGATCACGACGATCTGCCGCCAGAAGGGGATCACAATCGGCCTGATGACCGATGGCCGCTTCTCGGGCGGCTCGATCGGACTGGTGATCGGGCATGTCTCGCCGGAGGCGCTTGTCGGTGGGCCGATCGCACTGCTCGAAGATGGCGACACGATCACGATCGACATCAACACGGAACGGATCGATTGCAAGGAACTCGACGACGCGGCGCAGGTGACTCGGCGCACGGCGGCGTGGCGCGAAGCAACCGAACGCAATGGCGGCACGCACCCGAACGCGAAGGTGGTCACGAACCGCTTGCTGAAGCGGATGCGGGCCGAAGCGCGGTCGCCGATTGAGGGCGCGGGGTACGGTGGCTAAGCGGGGTGTGGCGATCGGCGCTGCCGGTGGCACTAAACCGGTGTGGGGCTTTGCCCTATGCTTGGCTGCCATCTGAGATGACCGAACAACCGGCAGCGCCACCGACGCACCGACCGCTCAAACTGCCGTTCGAGCTGCAGCATGATGAGGTCGTGCTGCTGTTCGCGCGGCGGCACTGGATTTTCTTCTGGGCGCAACTTGCGCTGATCGTCCTCGCCGGCCTCGTAGCGACGGCCGGCGTGGTGATCGTGGTGCTCAGCACGTTCGGTTTCGATGGCATCCTGGGGAAGGGTGTCGGCATCGCGCTGATTATCTGGGCGCTGTACTGGGGGATCCGTGCGTACTTCCACTGGTACCGGTACCAGAACGACATCTGGGCCGTCACGAATCAGCGGCTCGTCGACTCGATCAGGAACAACTGGTTCCACCACCGCATGGCCTCGGCCGACCTGGTCGACGTCGAGGACATTCGCGTGCTGAAGCAGGGGATCCTGAACACGGTGCTGAACTTCGGCGACGTGCAGTGCCAGACCGCGGGCGAAGTTCCGAACTTCGTCCTCGATGGCATCCCTGACCCTGCGAAGACACTCTCGGTGGTTGATGCGGCTCGCGACGCCGCTCGCCGGGCCCTTCGCGGTGTGTAGGGAGTTTTTACACGAGCGCGGGTGACCGGGAGCGACCGGAGGGCTAGGGTGACCACATGCTGACACGGCGCCGATTCCTGGCCGGAGCTTCGGCGAGCCTGGCGGTCGCTGCCCTGGCGCGCCGGCAATCGCCACGCGTGCTTGGCGAAGAGCCGCCCGCGCTGCCCGAACTCCCGTACCGCGTGCTCAGTCCGGGCCTTACAAGCGACGGCTTTTACCCGGACGTGCGCGTTTCGTTCACGGATCCGTACCAGGGCGGTGCGGTACTCGTGACCGCGACGAACGCACTCTCAGGCATCGCCCAGATCTTCGGGCGAACCTACCTGTTGTCGCCGGGTCCCGAGGGGCTTGCCGGGTTCGTCGGGATTGGCGTCCTCGACCCGGCCGGGCCGGCGACGCTCACCGTGAACCTGAACGATACACTCAACGAGCCGCTGAACTACAGCTACGTGTTGACCATTCGCCAAACACAGTGGACATACGACGATATCTACATCCCACCACCGGACCCGAACGCGCCGCCACCACCGCCCGAGGATCCACCGCTGGTCGACGAGCAGCCGCGGCTGAACGAACTGTATGCGGGGATTTCGCCGCGCCGGTGGGACATGCCATGGATCCTGCCGCTCACGCTTGGCGGAGACGTGGCGATTAGCGGGTACTTCGGCGAAGAGCGGTCATTCAACGGCGGCCCGCGCGGTGGCCATCACGGCGGCACAGACATCGGCGCGCCCGCTGGAACGGAGATTCGCGCCACGAACAACGGCATCGTGGTACTGGCTGAGCGGACAAAGTTCCGCGGGAACCTTGTCGTGCTCGACCACGGTGGCGGGATCTTCTCGTGCTATGGACACCAGTCGGCGCTGCGCGTGACAGTCGGCGACCAGGTGAGCCGCGGCGATGTACTCGGGCTGGTTGGGTCGACCGGGCTGTCGACGGGGCCGCACCTGCACTGGGAGCTGTCGGTGGGCGGTGTGCTGGTCGACGGGCTGCGCTGGCTCGACGGCACGCAGGGGTTCTAACGAACCTTTCCTTTCGTAATGCTGTGTTGCGTGACGCGACGGCTACCGGCAACCTTTGAGGACGGAAGAGCCGGGTGGGGGCGCCCGGAGTTCGCAGAGCATCAACTGGCGGGCAAGCGCCAGAAAGGCCACGAAGCGTCGCCATGACATTCGCCCAACGTCTCGCGGTTGCCACCGCCCTGGCTACCCTCGTCCTGATTGGGGTGGGGGTTCTCGTCCGTGCTACCGGTTCGGGCCTCGGTTGCCCCGACTGGCCGACCTGCCACGGAGGCGCGGTGCCTCCGGCGCACAAGCACGCGCTCATCGAGTTCTCGCACCGATTCGTCGCGATGCTCGTGGGCTTCATGGTCATCGGCGTGGCCATCTGCGCGTGGAAGTACTACCGCCACGTCACGTTCCTTGTCTGGCTGGCGACGCTGACCGTCCCGCTGGTCGGCATCCAGGGGTTGCTCGGGGCGCTCACGGTCGTGCGCGAACTCCCGCCCGCGGTTGTAGCGACCCACCTGCTCACGGCGATGGTCGTTCTCCTCTGCGAAGTAACGGTGGCGGTGGCGATGTTTGTCGAGGATCCGCGCCGCAAGGATCGGCCCGGCATCCGGGCGGCGGCACGGCCGATTGGGCGGCTCGCGCTACTCTGCATGATCTGGCTCGCAGCCGTTATGTGGATTGGTGGCTACATGACGGAGAGTGGCGCGGCGACATCCTGCTCGGGCTGGCCCCTCTGCAACGGCTCGGTACTGCCGGATGGCAACGAACATGAAGTGGTGCACATGGTTCACCGGTACCTCGCCGGGGCGTTCGTCTTCCTTATCATCCCGCTGGTGATCGCAGCCTGGCGACGACGGTCGGATGTGCCGTGGGCGAGCATCGTGGCGGTTGCGGTTGGCGCACTCTACGCGATCCAGGTTTTCGTTGGCGCACTGAACGTCTGGTACACGTTCCCTGACGTGCTGACGATCTCGCACACGGTGATCGCCTCGCTCATCTGGTTTACGCTGTCTGGAGCGATTGCACTGTCGTTCTATGCGCCGGCCGTTGCCGCGCAGCCCAGTTCGCTCAAGAAAGCGGGAGCCGCTGTTTGACCGCCGAAGCCATCACCCTGGTCCGGCAGGATGCCGTGACGACGATCCGCAATTACATCTCGCTGACAAAGCCGCGGATCATCTCGCTGTTGCTAATCACCACCGTCCCGGCGATGGTGGTGGCGGAGCGAGGCTGGCCTTCCACGTGGCTCGTCATTGCAACGCTCATCGGTGGAACGCTTTCGGCTGGTGGCGCCAACACGATCAACTGCTGGTACGACCGCGACATCGACGCGGTGATGAAACGCACCCGCAGCCGGCCAATCGCGGCGGGCGCAATCGAGCCCTCGCACGGGCTCATCTTCGGGATCAGCCTTGGCGCCATCGCCTTCGTGTTTCTCTGGGCGACGACAACGCTGGCCGCGGCCGTCCTCGCCCTCGTGGCGCTCCTGTTCTACGTCGTGATCTACACGTTCTGGCTCAAGCGGCGGACGCCACAAAACATCGTTATCGGCGGCGCCGCGGGCGCGTTCCCGCCGATGGTGGGCTGGGCGGCCGTCACCGGTGACGTTTCACTCGCCTCGGTGGTGATGTTCGCCATCATCTTCTTCTGGACGCCGCCGCACTTCTGGGCACTGGCGTTGCGTCTCGAGGGGGACTACGCCGAAGCGGGCGTGCCGATGCTGCCGGTGACAAACGGGCCCGCCTACACGCGCGTGCAGATCCTTCGCTACAGCGTGATGCTGGTCGCGATCTCGTTCACGCTTGGCCCGGCGGCGAACTTGAGCTGGATCTACTACGCGACCGCGGCGATCACCGGGGGGCTGTTCATCGCCTACGCGTTCCAGCTCTTCCGTCATCCCGACACGACGCCGCCGATCCGGCTCTACAAGTACTCGCTCCTTTACCTGGCATTCGTGTTCATCGCCATGGGCGTAGACGCGGCGCTCCTCGGCTAAGCCTCAGTTCGAACTGGCGGAGGCGGCCGCGGCGGCCGCTTTCTCGCGCTCGCGGGCGCGATCCTGACGCTTCGCCTCGAGCTCTTCGTGCTTCACCCACCCGGCGATGACGAACCCAACGGCGCTCAGGAAGAGGATGTCGCCGACCACCCACATGGTGATGCCGGCAAGTTGCTGGTCGGCCAGCGGGGTCGGTCCCCAGGTTCGCAGCGTGGTGGCGTAATGCGGATAGAGCACCCGATCGGCGCTGTAGATCGAGAGGGCGAGGAACGAGTTCTGTGGCATCTGGAGGAAGACGTAGAGCATCCGGATGGGATGGCCCATGCGCCACGGTGTCGGGTCGAGGCCGATGACCTGCCACCAGAACATGAGCGCGACGGTCACGTACAGGACGTGTTCGAGCCAGTGGAGCCATTCGTGTTCGAGGGCAGCATTGAAGAGCGGCGAGTAGTGCGAACCCCACATGGTGGCGGCAAACAGCAACCAGGCGACGACGGGGAAGGTCACCGCGCGCACGACCCGGCTGTGAAGGACCGGCAGGATGACGTTTCGGCGGGTCTTCGCGCTGACGGAGCGGAGGAGCAGCGTGACCGGTGTGCCGAGGAGCATCAACGGCGCGGCAACCATCATCAGGAGGATGTGTTGCCACATGTGAACCGTGAACAACACACCGTCGTAGCTGAACGGCGGCGAAGTGACAGCGAACGCCATGACGCCGATCCCGCCGAGGAAGAAGGCAAGCCGCTTCTTCGGCCAGGGCGAACCGGGATGAGCCTTCGAGACTGAGCGCGCAGTGGCGATGTACCACCAGGTGGCGCCACCAGCGACGAGGATGAAGATGGGATCGAACTCCCAACGGGTGAGAAGCGCGGAGACTGACGGCTTGGGCGCATCCTTCCCGTGAGCGAGAGCAGCCGATGGCGCCAGCGCGAGCACCAGTGCGCCAGTAACCCACAGCGCCGTGGAGCGCATCCGATCCAGGAGACGAAGGAGCGGGCTCACAGGGGCCAGTCTCGCACGTGGTGAAGCTCGTAGCCAAAGGATCGGAAAGAGGGCCCGGGTGGACCCATTCAGCGGGGCCAATTGGCCATTGCTGAATCTGATAAAGGCTCTTCTCGTTTCCTTGACACCCGCGTTACCCCGTCCTATAACTCCGATTGCGACGCCGTTCACAACCAGCTTTGCGCGCCACCAAAAAAGGCGCCGGAACGACGGGTCGGGAGGGGCCAAGAGGAATGCGAACACCTGTCATGCTGCGGCACAGCCGCCGAGCGCTCGTCTTCCTCTCCGTAGCCATGCTCGCGATCGCAACCATCACGGTTGCTTCCGCGCAGTCGGGCCAGCCGGGAGGCATTACCGACGAAGCCCACAAGATGCACAACCTCTACCTGTTCACGTTGAGCATCGCCGCGGTGGTCTTCGTCCTTGTGGAAGGCGCCATCATCTGGTCCATCTTCCGGTACCGGAAGCGTGGCGATGGCCTGCCGACGCAGACGCATGGGAGCACGCTGCTCGAAGTGATCTGGACCGGCATCCCGGTCATCATCACCGTCTCCATCTTCACCTACTCGTTCATCGTCCTGCGCGAAGTCGAGAACAAAGCTGACCCGAACGACCTGACTGTTCACGTCCAGGGCTTCCAGTTCCAGTGGGGCTTCACCTACGACATGAACGACCTGGGGAAGAACACCCCGGATCGCAACGCCACAGGGCAGATCAGCATCCTCGGCACGGCCGCACAGCAGCCGACACTGGTCATTCCGGTGGATGAGCCGATCGAGTTCGCGCTCTCTTCGCACGACGTGATTCACTCGTTCTACGTCCGCGACTTCCTTTACAAGCTCGACGTTGTCCCTGGACGAGACAACCGGTTCGTGGTGACCGCGCGGGATATCGGCGAGTTCCACGCCCAGTGCGCCGAACTCTGCGGCCTCGACCACGCCCTGATGAAGTTCACGCTGAAGGTTGTCTCACGCGAGGACTTCGACAAGTGGGTGGCCGAACAGAAGCCGACCCAACCGTCCGTTCAGAAGACGCAATAAGCACACCTCGGGGAGGTTCGGGCCTGCGCAGCCCGGATGACGCACGCTCAGGGCACGGGGCCCGGGAGGACACATGACCAGCATCGTTATTCCACGACCGAAGACGTACGAACGCCCCGCGATTCTCGACTGGCTCACAACCGTCGACCACAAGAAGCTCGGCATTCTCTATCTCTACACGTCGGTGTTCTTCTTCGGGGTGGGTGGCGTGCTGGCGCTCCTCGTCCGCACTCAGCTTGCGGTCGCGGACAACACGTTCGTGAACCACGACCACTACAACCAGATTTTCACGATGCACGCCTCGGCGATGCTTTTCCTCTTCATCATCCCGGTGTGGGCAGGCTTCGGTAACTACCTGGTGCCGCTCCAGATCGGTGCGATGGACATGGCGTTCCCGCGCATCAACGCGATGTCGTACTGGCTGTTCCCGACAGCCGGCGTGCTGATGTTCACCGGCTTCCTGTTCGGCGGCTCGGCCGATGCTGGCTGGACGGCCTACAGTCCGCTCGCCCAGAACTCTGGCGTCGGCATGGACATCTGGATCATCGCCGTCATCATGCTCGGCATCTCGTCGACCATCGGCGCGGCGAACTTCATGGTCACGATGTTCCGGATGCGCGCGCCGGGCATGACGATGTTCCGGATGCCGATCTTCTGCTGGACCGTGCTGGTGACGGCCGTGCTCCAGTTGCTGGCGACTCCCGTGCTCGCTTCCGCGCTCGTGATGCTGTTCATCGACCGCAACTTCGGCGGCGCCTTCTTCGACCCGAACCGCGGCGGCAACGCGATCCTCTGGCAGAACATCTTCTGGTTCTACTCCCACCCCGCCGTGTACATCATGATTCTCCCCGGCATGGGCATCATCTCCGAGGTGCTGCCGGTGTTCTCGCGGAAGCCGCTCTTCGGCTACAAGGCATTCGTCTTCGCAACGATGGGCATCGGCGGCCTCGGCTTCAGCGTCTGGGCGCACCACATGTTCACCACAGGCGCGGTGCTCAAGCCATGGTTCGCACTGATGACCGGCATGATCGGCGTCCCGACGGGCGTGAAGATGTTCAACTGGCTGGGAACACTCTGGCGCGGCCAGATCACGTTCGAAGCACCGATGCTGTTCGCCCTGGGCTTCCTCAGTATGTTCCTGATCGGCGGCATCAACGGCGCATTCAGCGCTGCCGTGCCGGTCGACTTCGCGCTCCACGACACGTACTTCGTGGTCGCCCACATCCATTACGTGCTCTTCGGCGGTTCGGTCTTCGCGGTCTTCTCAGGCCTCTATTTCTGGTTCCCGAAGATCTGGGGCCGCCATCTGAACGAGCGGCTCGGACAGATTCACTTCGCGCTGATGTTCATCGGCTTCAACCTCGCCTTCTTCCCCATGCACCTGCTCGGTCTCGAAGGTATGCCTCGGCGCATCGCCACCTACTCGAACGACCTCGGCTGGCAGACGCTGAACACGATTTCGACTGTCGGCGCGTTCCTCATTGCCGTGTCGATGATTCCGTTCATTGTGGCGGTGGTGCAGGCGTTCATGAAGCCGAAGGACCAGCCGAACGACCCGTGGGAAGCGAACACGCTCGAGTGGTGGACGACCTCGCCGCCGCCCGTGCACAACTTCGATGACCTGCCGGAGATTCACTCCGAACGGCCCCTGTTCGACGCTCGCCACGGGAAGGCCGTGGGCCACTAGGCCCCGGACCGTATCCGCACGCAACCATTTCGAGGAGCATTTCGATGACCGCTCACGCCGGCACGCAGCACAAACAGGAACTGAGCAATGGGATGCTCGGGTTCATCCTCTTCCTCGCGTCGGAAGTGATGTTCTTCGGTGGCCTCTTCGCCGCCTACTTCATCGCCCGCGCCGATTCGCCCGTGTGGCCGCCGGCGCTTAGCGCCGCGCAAGAGGCTCGCGGCGTCGAACTCCACCTGGAGTTTGCGCTGCCGTTCATCGCCACTTGCGTTCTGGTGCTCAGTTCAGTCACGATGCAGCTCGGCGTCTGGGCAATCCAGAAAGGCGACCGTTCGGGACTGATCCGATGGCTGTTCATCTCCATCGTCCTGGGGCTCGCCTTCCTCACGGCTCAGATGTACGACTACAGCCAGCTGCCGTTCCAATCTGGCGACACCATCTACGGGACGACGTTCTACACGTTGACCGGTTTCCACGGCGCCCATGTGGCCGGGGGCATCATTTTCATGATGGTCATCTTGGTGCGCTCCTTCGGCGGACAGTTCTCCGCCCAGCGCCATGAGGGCGTCGAAGCGTGCTCGTTCTACTGGCACTTCGTTGATGTGATTTGGTTGGCCCTCTTCACTACCCTCTACATCGTTTAGCACGTACCTTCTGCCCCCGGGGAGACTGAAACTCGATGGATCATTCAGCAAGCGACCACGGCGAACAGCACGATATCCACCTGCCAGACCCAAGCATCTGGCCCCTGATCGTAGGGTTCACGGCTCTCGTGCTGGGCGCAGCCCTCATCTTCTACTCGCACGACCGCGACAATCAGTGGGCAGGCCCGCTACTCGGCGCCGCGTTCATGATTACCGTGGTCTCGGCCTGTGGCTGGGCGTACGAAGACGGCCGGATGAAGAAGAAGGCTGAAGCAGGCGACCACAGCAAGCCGCGCAACGCACGCTACACGCAGGTCGTCACGTTCGCGATCCCGGAAGGCGAATACGCAGCCTCCCGGCAAGAAGGCGGCGTCATCAGCCAGCTCGAATCGCGCGACAGCGCCCTTCGCGACCTCGACGGTTTCCAGGATCTACGCGTCATCGTCTCGCCGGCTGAATCGGGCGCCTCGCAGGTGCTGGTGGAAACCACCTGGGCCGACCGCGAGCGGCTGGCGACCTACGAAGAAACCCGCAAGACGATGCTCGACATCCTCTCGCAGGCGGGAGCTCAGGTGGCGCCGGGTTCCGTGCAAGTCTTCGACATGGAAGTCGTTCGCGACACCAAGGAAGCGTCGTTCACGTTCGGCCTCGGGCCGATGGTAGCGACGTTCGGCGCACTGATTGTCGGCGGCTTCATGGTGGGCGCTGGTCTCAACCTGTTCAGCAGCGACAAGGCGACGGCTGGCACGGGCGGCGAAGGCGGTGGCCCCTCAGCGCCCGCCGACAACGTGATTACGGCCAAGGGGACGAAGTTCACCACCGGTACAACGATCACCGCGCCGCCGAACACGAAAATCACGCTTGTGTTCGACAATCAGGACACGTCGCCACCGCACAACGTCCAGATCTTCGCGGGCAGTCAGGCGTCGGGTGGGCTGCTCAAGGGCTGCACGGCCGGCTGCGAAGGCGACGAAGTGTCGCTGCCGCTCAAGGGTGGCCCGGAACGTGTTGAATTCACATTTACGACGCCGGCTGCTGGCGAGTACGCGTTCGACTGTGCCGCACACCCGACACAGATGACCGGCAAGCTCATCATCAAGGATGGCGCCGCGGTTCCCGGTAGCGGCGGCGGGGCAAGCGCCGGCGGCGGCGGAGCGAGCTCCGGCACGCAGGTCATCCTCGCCAAGGGGACGAAGTTCACCAAGGGCACGACGATCAACGCGACGGCCAACACCCCCATCACGGTCGAATTCGACAACGAAGACACCTCGCCTCCGCACAATGTCCAGATCTTCGCCGGTTCGAAGAACTCTGGGCCCCTTCTCAAGGGTTGCACCGCCGGCTGCGAGGGCGACGAGGTCTCACTCCCGCTCAAGGGTGGCCCGGAGAAGATCTCGTTCACGTTCACGGCGCCTGGTCCGGGAGAGTACGCCTTCGATTGCGCAGCACACCCGAACGAGATGAAGGGCAAGCTCGTCGTCAAGTAGCGCGCCAATTTGGCTCCAAATGAAAGCCCCGGCCGAATCGGCCGGGGCTTTTGCGTGCACTGCCAAGGATGACGCGGCTATTCGAATGCGCCATCCGCGAGGAGCGCATAGTACTCGTCTTCGTCGATGCCGAGGAGTTCGCGATAGACGTACTCGTTGTCTTCGCCGAGCGCAGGAGCAGCCTTCGTCAGTTCGGCCGGGGTCTTCGAGAGCTTGAACGCCGGGCCGTCGTACTGGCGCAGGCCCATGTAAGAGTGCTCAAGGTAGGTGTAGTGGCCACGGTGGCGAATCTGGGGGTCGTTCGCGAGGTCTTCGGCCGACTGGACGATGCCACATGGCACGCCGAACGATTGGAACAACTCGACGACCTGCTTCGTCGTGAACTTCCGGACCGGGGGTCCATCGATTCCTTCTTCGGTCTGGAACTCGTCTTCGGCTTCGGTGCGGGTATAGTCCTGGAACCAGAAGCCGAGGTGGCGGTCGATCTCTTTCTGCTCGTTGATGCGCTGCCAGCGGCGGCGCATGCGGTCCATGTCACACCATTCGGGCCGGCCAAGAGCGGCTTTGAGCCCTTCCCAGTGTTTTTCGGTCGCGCAGCCGACGACGACCCACTTCCCGTCCTTGCACTGGTAGGCGTTATGTGGCGCAGCCTCGAGGTCGTGGTTGCCGAGGCGGGTCTGTTCGTGCCCGTTCGCGGTCCAGTCGAGGATGGCCGTCCAGAGGCCCTGAATTCCACCCTCGAGCTGCGAGAAGTCGATGTACTGGCCCTTGCCCGTGCGGCGACGGTAGTCGAGAGCGGCGATGAGGGCAGTGGTTGCGATATGTGGGACGAGGAAGTCGGTGTAGGCCACCCCGGTGCCGATAGGCGGACCGTCTTCCCAGCCGGTGAGGTGGTTGTAACCCGCCGCGGCCTGGAGCACGTGACCATAGCCCATGTAGCTCGCCCAGGGGCCTGTCTGGCCGTAGAGCGGCATCGAGATCATCAACAGGTCATCACGGCCGGCGCGAAGCGTCTCGTAATCGAGGCCAAACCGGGCCATGGTGCCGGGTGTGAACGACTCGGTGACAATGTCGCACTTCGCCACGATGTCACGCGCGAGTTGCGGGCCGCGCGGGTGCTTTAGGTTCACCGAGGCGCCGATCTTCGAGCTATTGAAGTTCGCGTAGTAACCGGAGCCATCGACATGAGGGATATCGTTCACGAAGGGCGGCACGCGCCGGAGCGCCTCGGGGTAGGTCGACGACTCGATGCGGATGACTTCCGCGCCATGGTCGGCGAGGTATTTCGAAACGAGCGGGCCTACGCCGACCCAGGCGAAGTCGGCGACGCGGAGGCCGGCGAACGGTTTGGTCAGTGCTTCTGCCATGCTAGATCACCATCTTCAACTTCAGGCGCCGCTGCTCCGCCGGGTCGAGGCCGAGTTCGCCGAACACCTGCTCGTTATGTTCGCCCAGGTGCGGCGCCCGGCCGCGCTGCCGCCATGGTGTTTCGCTGAGCTTGAAGGGCGCGCCCGGGTAGATGAACGACTCGCCGAGGTCGTCGTGCTGTACGCGCACCCAGTACTCACGCGCCGCCAGTTGCTTGCTGTCGACGATTTCACGAGGACTGAACACGGGCGCCCAACCAGCGCCGCGCCGTTGCGCCTCGGCGACCAGTTCCTCTTTTCTCCGGCTGCGGCAGAACGCCTGCATGGTGGCTTCGATATGCGCGCGGTCTTCGGCCGAAAGCTGGGCCGGGAGCGTGAGACGCGCGCGCCATTCGGGGCTATCCAGCCCGTTGGCCTCGCCGGTCTCTGCGAGCCAGTCGATGATCGGGCGACTATTCGGACCGACGAGCCCACCAATCTGGAGCGCGGTGATCCAGCCATCCGCCGTTTCGAAGAGGTAGCGCCCACCCTGGAAACCCGCGTTCTGGCGGTTCTCGCCGGGGCCAACGGTGTTGACGCCACGGATGTCCCAGGTCGGCCCGGCGTGGTCCATGGTGACCATCATCGCCTCCTGCATCGAGACATCCACGTGCTGTCCGAGCCCGTTGTTCACGGCGCGCGCGTAGAGGGCGGTCATCGCGCCGACAGCGGCCTGGACGTTCGCCTGCGTGAAGGCCTGCGGGGCCGTGGTGCGGAGGGGGCCGCGCTCGGCGTCACCGTTGACATGCATCTGGCCGCCCATCGCGGAACCGACGATGTCGGTGGCTGCCCACCCGGCGTAGGGGCCGGTCTGGCCGAAATTGGTGACGCTGACAAGGATTGCGGACGGATTGGCGGCGCTTACGCTGGCGTAGTCGAGGCCCAGTGCCGCGGCGGTACCGGGCGTACAGGTTTCAACCACGATGTCGGCCGTAGCGATAAGCCTGCGCAGAACGTCGCGGCCCGCTTCGAGCTTGAGTTGGAGGGTGATGGAGCGCTTGCCGGCATTCATCACCCACCAGTAGATGCTCTTATTCGGCTCGGCTTCGCCGCGAAAGAATGGGCCGTTCTGGCGGGTAGGGTCACCTTCGCGCGGCGGTTCGATTTTGATAACGTCGGCGCCGAGTTCGGCCAGCAGCCGCGTACACAACTGGCCCTTCTCGTCGGCAACATCGAGCACGCGGTACCCCGTGAGTGGCCCATCCGCGTGCTCGAACGGAATGGCGGGGCTTTCGGTTGTCATGGGGGTGTTCTACCGGTTCGCCCGGCGGGGTTCAAACGGCGCGGCCAACGAGTTCGGCGAATTCTCCGGTGTCTTCGCCAAGATCGCCGTCGAGGGCCTCTTCAACCCGCCGCCGGAGGGTGTCGAGTCCCCAGCGTTTCGCTGCGGAAATCAAGACGACGTTCCGCGGCGGGGCGCCGGCGCCAAGGATGATCGCTTTCGCGTGGTCGTAGTCTTCGACGGCCGCGCCGTCGTCGTCGGCGAGCGCGTCGACCTTGTTCAGGGCCAGCAGCACCGGCTTTTCGCCGACACCCAGTTCGGCGAGCGTCCGATCGACGGTTTCGGTGTGCTCGAAAGCGTTCCGGTGCGAGATGTCGATGACGTGGAGGAGCAGGTCGGCTTCCGCCAACTCCTCCAGGGTGGCGCGGAAGGCCGCAACAAGCTGGGTCGGCAGCTTCTGGATGAAGCCCACCGTGTCGGTGAGCAGAACGACTTCGCCCGAGGGCAGACCGAGCCGCCGTGTCACCGGGTCGAGGGTGGCGAAGAGCTTGTCTTCGGCGAGGACGTCGGCGCCGCTGAGCGCGCGCATGAGCGTGGACTTGCCGGCGTTGGTGTAGCCGACCAGGGCGACCACCGGCACGTTGTTCCGGGCTCTACGGCGGCGATAAAGCTCGCGCTGGACACTTACATCGCGCAGGTCGCGGCGGAGTTTGGCGATGCGGGAGTTGATCAGGCGGCGGTCAGTCTCGATCTGGGTTTCGCCCGGGCCACGGGTGCCGATCGCGCCTTCCATGCGCTCGAGGTGCGACCACTGGCCCGCCAGCCGGGGCAGGAGGTACTGCATCTGCGCGAGTTCGACTTGCAGGCGACCTTCACGCGTCTGCGCGCGGGTTGCGAAGATATCGAGGATGAGCGCGGTGCGGTCGATGACCTTCACGCCGAGGGCCTTCTCGAGGTTTCGCTGCTGCGACGGCGAAAGCTCGTCATCGAAAATGATGACGTTCGCGTCGAGGCGCTTCCGTTCGAGCACGACCTCCTCGACTTTGCCGCTGCCGACGTAAGTGGCGACGTTCGGGTGGTCGAGCTTCTGAGTGGTCGTACCGACGACGGTCGCTCCGGCGGTCTTCGCCAGTTCGGTAAGCTCTTCGAGACTCTCGACGGCGGGCAGGAGCGCGTTCGGGAGGTCGGCGGCGACGAGGAAGGCGCGGTCCGCGATGGCCGCGGTCGAATGAAATCTGGATGGCATTCGATTACAGGTTACCCGCCAACCGGCCTTGCCCCAAGCGCTGGCGGTTCGAGCCAGCCGAGCGGAGGCGACGGATGCCACGCGATACCGAGAAGGGAGTCTCCGCGGGCGCGGTCGACAGGGCGGAACATCTCCCACTCCTCAGGGGTGGCTTCGATTTCGATAACGGGCCAGCCAATGGGCACACCGCTGCCTTTCACCACGAAGGTCGCGGGATCGAAGCCCGGCGAACCGTAGGCCTCGGCGATGGCGACGCCGACCTCTTGCTGCCATTCAGTGGGGCGAAGGCTTAGCTGAGGGACAGCGGCGGGGTTGTTGAAGAAGCCGCGGAAGCTCGCCGGGTGGGCGCAACGGCCGCAGGAGAGGTGACGTTCAGACTTCGGGGGCGTGAACGCGCCGAGGGCGAGCCGCTCGAGGCGGCCAAAGAGCCCGTGCCGCCGGTACTCGGCGCCGACGCAGCAGAGGCCAGCGAGCAGCACCACGGCCCCGGGGAGGCGAGGCAAATCCATGACGCGGCACTCACCGAGGGCAAAACCTGCGAGGCGCCCGTCCGCGTCGTGCGCGGTGGACATGAAACGCAGCTTGCCGAGGTTCTTTTCGAGGTAGGCCACGTTGGCATCACGATAGTTCTCGGCGAAGACGGCTTTCACCCGGGCGAACAGGTCATCCGGGACGTTCGAGGTCTCCCACGTCTGCAGCGAGAATGCGCTCATTTCGCGTTCCACGCCGGGAGGATACACAACGGGCCGCTCAGCCGCGCTACCATCGACCACACAACTGGAGGCGCCACCCATGACTGTTACGTACGAGACCGAGGGGCCGCTCGCCATCGTCACCATCAACCGGCCGGAAGTCCGAAACGCCGTGGATCGCGCGACTGCGGGCGAACTCGCGGCGGCGTTCCGTCGTTTCGACGCGGACGAATCGCTGGCGGTCGCCATCCTCACGGGCGCCGGCGGATACTTTTGCGCCGGCGCCGACCTCAAGGCCGTCGCGACCGGCGGAGGCAACCGCACGGCGCCTGATGGAGACGGTCCGATGGGGCCATCACGGATGCGCCTTTCGAAGCCGGTCATCGCTGCTGTCGAGGGGTTCGCGGTGGCCGGGGGCCTCGAGCTCTCGCTCTGGTGCGACATGCGTGTAGCCGCGCGCGACGCTGTGTTCGGGGTCTATTGCAGGCGATGGGGCGTCCCGCTGGTGGACGGCGGCACGGTTCGCCTGCCGCGGCTCATCGGTGAGAGCCACGCGATGGACCTCATCCTCACGGGGCGCGGTGTGAGTGGGGACGAAGCGCTGAGGATGGGCCTGGCAAATCGGATTGTCGAGCCCGGCGCGGCCCTGGCCGCGGCGAAGGAACTCGCGCTCCAGATCGCCGGGTTCCCGCAGCGGTGTATGCGCAGCGATCGGCTCTCCGCGCTCGAACAATGGGACCTCGATTTCGACGCAGCGATGTCGAACGAGACGAAGCGTGGCCTCGAGGTCATCACCTCCGGCGAGACGCGCGAAGGCGCCGCGCGCTTCGCGGCGGGCGCCGGACGGCATGGTTCGTTTGGCTAATCGGCGCGTTCGGCCAGCACCACGGTGCGGAAGGCGTACTCGCCCTCGTCGGGTGGGCCGCTACAGGTCATGAGGGTGACGCTCTCGACGCCTTCGCGGCCGCGGAGGATCGCGCCCATGTCGATGGCGCCCAGGGCGTACTCGACGACCGACGTCGCACGGTAGCGAAACGAAGCGCCATCGGTTCGCCCAACTTCGATGACGTCGCCTGCCAACAGTGTTGCCAGCGCGGCGAAGACGCCCGGCCTGCCGCCGAAGTAGACGTGGGCCGCGAGGAACGTCGCGCCGCCGTCACCGGGCAGTGCGCAGTACGCCGGGTTCCAGCCGACGGTTGTGGTGTCCTGGGGAACATCGAGCCGTCCATAGGCGTCGAGGCCATAGCGAAGGACGGGAGCGCGTGCAATGCCAAGCCTGGCAATCGTGAGCCACGCGATGTCGACGGGACCGGGCGCTGGTGGTGGGACGGGATCGCGCGCGTCCTGACCATAGCGCTCAATGGCCTCTTCCGATTCGGCGATAAAGTGGTCGTTCACCCGTGCCGGCATGCCGGTCAGCCCATCGCGACCCACGTAGCGCAGTTCTTCACCGAATCCTGGCTGGCTCACGCTTCCAGTGTACCGGCCCACGTGGCAACCGGGCTGTGTGAAGCACTCCACACTGCAGGCGTGGCGTAAGCAGAACTTTCCGTTGACAGTTAACCTTCGCGACCGTACGTTCGTTCCCTAGAACAAGCGCGGCAACGCCAGACAGGAGTTTCCAATGGTGAAGAACATTCGTACCGTGGTGACCGCCCGCGGAGCAGCGTCGGTAAGGTAACAGTCCACGTATAGCAGGACGGCCTTCGACGCCGTACCGCTCAGGTGGTACGGCGTTTCTGTTTCCCATCAAGCAGATTGCCGGCGACCAAAAGACGGAAGCGCCCAACAAGAGATCCGCTCATTGCCGTGACACGAGCGCCACGGCTCAGCTATTCGCCGTTTATTGCATCGAATTCCCACGTTCGTTGTACAGGATTCGTTTGCCCTTCTTTGGAGGGCCCAGTGCACTCAAGGAGTGACACCGTGTTGAACCTGGTAATGACGCATTCGCCCCGGCTTGCAGCAATGGCCACGAACAAGCGCTTCGGAGAAGACGCCGCGAAGGACCCCATGCTGCAGCACCGGCGGAGCTGGATGCTTCTCCCGCGGGGCCGAAAGGCTTCCGCGGTTCCCACTGCCACCGAAGCCGCGCTTCGCGAACAGCATGCCTGATTCGCCGCCGGCGAAAGATCCAAACCCGCGCCCCCAGGGCGCCCCACCACGAAAGGAAGACCCAGAAATGCAGCAAGCGCTGATTCACACCCTCCAGGGCACGTTGATCACCACGAATGACGGCCGGCTCATCGCCGCCGGGCAGCCAGAGCCGGAGTTCCTCCGGCGCCGGTATACGCATGCACAGGCGCTGCGAGAAATCCGGCGCGAGGACCGCATTCGTCGAGCACTCGCCGATGAGTCGCAGGGCTTTGTCGAGCGCATTCGCGTCGCTCTTGGAATCGCCTGACATGTACCGGGCGGGTACACGAACAAAGGGGCTCCCCGATTGGGGAGCCCCTTCTGCATTGGTGGGCTTTGCCGGCGTTAGGCCAGGAGATCCTGCATGCGGCCGTTGAGGTGCGTGCGCGTAAACGTCGCTTCCTTGAGGTCGGCGAGGTAGTTCTGGACCTGCAGTTTGCGCAGTTCCTTCAGCTTCTCCTGGCCCTGGGCGATCTTGTCGCGCCCGCCGCCGAGCAGAAGCGCCAGCGGCTCGGAGACCGCGCTGTCGGCCCAGTCCTTCACCATCTTGGCTTCGGCCTTGGCGAAGTAGAGGTCGTGCTCCGCGCGCCGATCCGGCACCTTGAAGAGGAAGTGCTTGAGGCGATCGACGTGGTACTGGCGCATGCGTGCGCGGTCCTTCGCCACGAGCCGGTACATTTCGCGCTCGAGGTCGTTCTGGGCGAAACGGGCGCCTTCGTTGAACAGCGTGTAGAGCATGCTGTCCTGGACGAAGAGCACCGCGGCGAGTTCGGTGAAGCTCCGTGACTCCTGAGCGACGCGCGAATAATCGGTAGGCGCCTGGAGGCCGAGGCCACCGCCGTTCGAGAGCGCACGCTTGCGGAAGGCTTCGCTATGGCGCGCGAGGTCATAGATGACGGTCGAGAGGAACAGTTTGAGTTCGAGGAACCCGTAGCTGATGTCGGGCAGCCAGCCCGACCAGAGAGCGCCGGTGAAATAGGCGCGCTCGCTCTGCTCGGTCATGAACTGGCAGACGGCCTTCTCGATGTCGTCCGGGAGGCTCTGAAGTTCGGCCCATTTCAGGTCGGTGGCCGAAACCCAGCGGTCGCGGATGGCTTCTTCGTACATCGGGACGCACGAGTCGGCCCAGATGACTGCCTTCTCGAAGATGGTGTAGCCCATGTCTTCGTTGAGGGGGTTCGGGTAAGAACCACGCGCGATCTCGCTGCGGTTCGTCCAGACATCGGGGATGTCGCCGTAGGTGCCGATGTTGAGGTCCCCGATCGAGAGGCCCATCTCCGGGTCGCTGACTCGCGCGCGGATGCCCCACTCGGTGGGAACCTTCATCCACGTGAAGTCGCGCACGGCAGCGGCCTGGCCGCTGACGAGGAACTCCTTGGCCTGGGCGCCGCTGACACCGCCCTTGAGGGCCTGCCAGATGATGGCGAGGCTGTGGCCCTTCTCCATGGCCATTTCGATGAGGCCATCTTCCCAGCCGAGTTCGCGCGCCTTGTCGCGCGCGTCCTGCGGAATCTGTGTTGCTTCCCGCGCCTTCGCGAGCGCTTCACCTGTAGACATGCTCTAACCTCCAACCGCTTCGCAGCGGTCGCGAACTGTGGTTGCGTGACGGATTCCTGACCTACTCCGGGTCGAGGAACTGGGCCATCAACGGCCCGAGGCGGCTGCGGCGGTCGCCGAGGCCAGCCACGCCGAGCCGGTGCACGTACTCGTTGATCTGGCGCTTGCGAAGCAGGAGGAACTTCTGCAGGCCCTCGTCGAACTTGTCGGGCCCACCGCCGAGGAGGAGGCAGAGCGATTCGAAGACGGGCGGGAAGGTCACGTCTCCCGAGCCACCGCCGGCGGCGTCGCCTTCGGCCTTGTCGAGGTAGTGATGGATCTCTTCCCGTCGGTCCGGGTCGGTGTCGAGCACGTACTTGAGGTGCATGACACCGAACGCGAGGTGGCGCGACTCGTCCTGGGCGCTCATGCGGAAGATGCGCTTGTCGGCGTCGGTCTGACCGATGAGTTCGCCCATGCGGAACATGGACTGCACGAAGCCCTCGGCCTGGACGTGCATGAGCACCGACATCTCGGTGAAGTCGCGGGCTTCGATGAGGGTGCGGAGGCCGAGGCCAGCGCCCTGGGCAAGGAGACCGCCGCCGTTGGCGAGTGCGCGCTTGCGGAAGACGTCGGTGTGGCGCGCTTCGTCCATGATCTGACTCATGAGGAAGAGCCCGGCTTCGAAGTCCTGGGCGCTGACGAACGGCATCCACTGGCCCGGCACGTCACCGGCGATGAACTCGACTTCGGTGAGCATGGTGCAGAGCTGGCACATGGCGCGCTCGATCTCGTCGGGCAGCGCTTCGAGCGTTTCCCACGGGATGTCGCGGGCGGACGACCACTGGCGCTGGGTGGCCTCTTCGTAGAGCATGACGCAGTTTTCGGACCAGACGTCGGACTTGGTCTGGTAGTTGGGACCGAATCGCTGTGCCCCCGGGCGGGCGATGGCGCCGCGCGCGCGATAGGTCATGTCGCCACCCCCGCGACGAGCGTCGGCGTACTTGCCGAGGTTGATCTCCTTCAGCGTGAGGCCCTTCTTGCCGGGCACCGCTGAAGTCGGTTCGTCGTAGAGGTTCAGCCAGGACAGGTCCAGTCCAGATTCAGTAATGGGGTTCGCGGCCATCGGCACACTCCTGCTGAGTTTTGCGGCAGGCAAAGTCTACCCCCGATACGTTCACGTGAGAAGACTTATCACTACCGGTCAGTAAATTCGTCTATGGCTAACGTTTCAGAGCGCCGTGACGAAGAAACTCCTTTACCACCCCTCATCCACCCTGGGAGCGCTGTCGATAGCAATGGAGAGACACCAGGAGGTCACCAAGATGTCACGCTACGAAGATGCCTGCCCGTTCGAACCGCAAACGCGTGCCGCGCGCTGTGAGGGCTGCGTCGCGACGAACGGGGTTCCACCATGCGCCGCCGCCTTCCTTTCGGGCCGCACGCAGAAGCCGTTCGACAACGTCATTGCGCTGCGCCGGGCCGATGCGGCTTCGCATCGCAAGGCAGCCTGATCGCTTCGTTTGCGCTGGTCTATCGCGGCGGGCCGCTTCGTGGCACGATCTGCGGGCCATGCCGAAGCAGGTCACGAATGTTGCGACTGACGACTACCTGACCGCGATCTACCGCCTGAGCCACGACGAGGGCCAGGACGTCATCGCGGTTCGCCTTGCAGACCGGCTGGAGATCACTCCGCCTTCAGTGGCGGGGATGCTCAAGCGCCTCCTTCGCGATCACCTGGTAACGCTCGATTCGAAGAAGGTCATCCATCTCACACCCGAGGGTTTGCGCCGCGCCGAGCAGATGGTTCGCCGCCACCGCCTTGCCGAGTGCCTTATTACCGATGTGTTGAAAGTGGCCTGGTGGCGCGCCTACGAAGAAGCGCACCTGCTCGAACACGGCATCTCCGATATCACCGAGCCGCACCTCTACGAAACGCTCGGGAGGCCGCAGCATAGCCCGTTCGGCTACCCGATTCCTGGGCACGGGACGCCACGAAAGCTCCCGATGACCACGCTCGCCGACGTGTCCGAAGGTGACCGCGTCGTTATCGACCGCGTGTTCGAAGAAGACGAACAGCTCCTGCAGTTCTTCGACGAAGAGGGCATCCGGCCCGGGATGCCGGTCGTCCTCGAGGCGGTGGCGCCCTACCGCGGGACAGTGACGGCGCGGGTTGGTGAGCGGTCAGTTGTTATGGGGACCCAGGTTGCCTCGCGCATCTGGGTCACGCGGGCGAAGTAAAGGCCGTCCAGGGGCGAATTCCCACTACTCAGCGCCCCGCCGCTGCCGACAATTCCGGAGATGGAACCCATCGTGTGGCGGGAGGGCCGTGGGGCGCTACGCGTTCTCGTAATCGAGGATGACGCGGCGTTGGGCCGGCTGATCCAGCTCGTCCTCGGCCAGCAGACCCGGGATGTCACCGTCGTCCGCTCGGGCGCGGCGGCAGTCGAGGCGGTTCATACCCGCGTCTTCGACGCGGTCGCTTCGGACATTTCGCTGCCGGACATGTCGGGGCTTGATGTTATCCGGCAGGTGCGGACGGTACTGCCGGCGGCCGGGATCGTCGCCATCACCGGATTCGTCGACGTCGATGTCGCCGTACGTTCGATGAAAGCTGGGGCCGACGACTTCCTGGGCAAACCGTTCGACGCCGAAATCCTCTGGCACATCCTCAACAAGGCGGTGGATTCACGCGCGCGCCAGATCGAAGCAGAGCAGGCCACCGCGTACCGGAAGCTCGCTTACACGGACGCGCTCACCGGCAGCCCTAACCGGCGGTTCATCGACGAATTCATCATCGACGCCGTGAACTCATCGCTCCACGAGGCAGCGCCGCTCGCCGTCGCCTACCTGGACATCGACAACTTCAAGCTCCTGAACGACTTCGTCGGGCATGAGGAGGGCGACCGCGTGCTGCAGCGTGTGGCAACCGCACTCCAGCGCCAGATCGCACCCCCGGCGCAATTCGCGCGGTTCGGTGGCGACGAGTTCGTGGTTGTGTTCCCGGGCGCCAGCGAGCACGACGCCCGGCGCGTGATGGACCGGGTTCGCCGGACGGTCTCGGAGATCGAAATCGTGAACGACGACCGGATCACGTTGCCGATGCGCATCAGTTGCGGGCTGGCAAGCTACCGGGGCTACGGTTCACCCCGCGACCTCATCGCGGAAGCCGAAGACCAGATGTACCTCGACAAGTCGATGTCTCCGGTCTCGATCCTCGGAGGCTCAGCGACCGAACCGCCGGAACAACTGTTGAAGGTCGGCAACCTCAAAGCGTTGCGGAACCTGGTGAAGGCGATCGACCGGCGCGACAGCTACACGCGGTTCCATAGCGACCACGCGACACAGCTCGCGTTGCAGGTGGGCCACGACCTTGGCTTCACCCAGGAACAGATCACGTCAATCTCGATTGGTGGGCCGATCCATGACCTCGGGAAGATCGTGGTGCCGGACGAGATTCTGCGGAAGCCAGGCCCGTTGACGCCCGATGAGCGGCGCAGCATGGAGGAGCACCCGCTCATGGGCGCCGCCATTACCGCGGCGGTGACCGACTACGACACGGTGGTCGAGTTGGTGCGGCACCACCACGAGCGATTCGATGGCGACGGTTATCCCGGACGGCTGCGAGGTCCCGAGGTGAGCACGTCAACACGGCTGTTCACGCTGGCCGATGCATACAGCGCGATGACCACCGACCGCCCCTACCGCAAGGGCCTGAGCGCTGAGCGGGCTATTGACGAGATCATGAAAGGCCGCGGCGCGCAGTTCGACCCCGACCTTGCGGTGGCGTTCATCCAGCGCATCGAGCGAAACCACGCGCGGGCCGAGGCGGCGGCGTGAGGGTAGAGGCGTACCGCGTGTTCGAAATCGTAGCGTGGCCGGCCGCAGCCTGGTGCGCGATCGAACTGGCGATGCGCGCAGCCACGGCGGAGTTCGCAGGCAGCGGCGCAACGCTGGTCTCGGGCGTGATGGCAGCGCTGATGATCGCGGGTTGCCGGCTGCGAACGGCGCAACTTCGCCGCGTGCAGTAGGGGCGGGTTCGAACGCAAAACCCGGAACCGGGTACACTCCGCCAACCCAAGGCCCGGAGACCCGCATGGCGCGATTGCCGCTGACCGAACGATCCAGCATCCCCGAAGAATTGCTCTACGTCTGGGATCGGAACGCCGGAGGAGGGCTGCCTCCGAACATCTTTCGCCTTATGTCGAACAATCCACAGCTGTGGCGAGCGTACCTTCGCCTTGGCAACGGATTGTGGACCCATTCGGGGCTCGACCTCGAGCGCCGCGAGATGGTCATCCTGCGGACGGCGATCCTCCAGCACTCGGTCTACGAATGGCACCAGCACGTCCGCATCGGCCGGCAGGCGGGACTGAGCGACGCCCGGATTGTGGCGCTACACCACTGGCGTCAGAGCGAGCTTTTCAGCGAGGCCGAGCGCGCACTCCTCGGCTATGTCGATGCCCTCGCCGCCAGCGACCACCCTTCGGATGAGGCGCATGGCGAACTCGCGCGCCACTTCGATGCCGCCACGGTCGTTGGAGTGAACCTGATGGTCGGCTTCTATGTGATGACGGCGAAGTTCCTGGGGGCGATGGAGACCGAAACCGAAGAGCCGTTCGTCGGCTGGCAACTCGAGCACTGAGAGGGAGCACATGAGCACCGCACAACAACTGCACGCAGTAGGCCCGGAACGGCGTGGAGGACAGGGCCTCGACCACAACCAGGAGGAGTCGGGCAACCTCGCGATCCACAAACTTCTGACCACCGACGATGGCCGCGCGTGGACCGACTTCGTGGCGACAGCGCGCGAGGACGCCCACGGCTCGTGGCGGTACGAAGCGTGGTCGCTTCGGGGCATGGTGGCGTGGGTTCGCACCTACGCCGCCCACGGTGGCTACGACTACACCGTGGTGGAGACGGTGGGTGACAACCCGCTGGCGGCGCAGGACCATCGCGCGCTCAGCACACTCGCCGACGAACTCGCGGCCGGCTCAGGGAACCCGGAAACGAACTTCATCGAGCCGCCAGCGCTCACCTACCCGTACGCCTACGAACGGCTATCGCAGCTTTTCGACAGCCCCAACGCGCCGGATCTCGCGGTGAACCCGAAGGCCTACTGCTACGGCCGCCAGCCTGGCCAGCACGGCGCGCTCGACGTCATCCAGTCGCGGTCGCCACTGGTGTTTTCCGGGCCGGGGGTAAAGCGCGGCGACACGTCGGAGGCAGCATCCCGCCAGATCGATATCGCACCAACCGTCGCGCACGTGATGGAGTTCCCACTCATCGACGGAAAGGACGTGACCGGGCGCACAAGCAGTGAGCGCGGGGTTGCGCCGGATGTCTACCTCGCGCGGCAGGACGGCCGTGTGCTGACCGATATCCTCGACCCGGCGGGCGGCAAGCCGGAGCGTGTCTACATCATCCTGCTCGATGGACAGTCGCATACCGAACTGCGCCACCGTCTCGAGACTGAGCCAGACGCAATCCCGAACCTGCGCCGGCTGATTGAGCGGGGCGTGATGCTGCGCTATGGCAGCATCACGAACTTCCCGAGCATCACGTGGCCGAGCCACAACGCCATCGGTTCAGGTTCGTGGTCGGGGCACCACGACATCGTGAACCCGAGCTACTATCTCCGGGAGACGCGCGAGACCGTTTCGCCGCAAGGCCAGCAGTTCGACACCGCGCGGTTCCTGAACCCGGGTGTCGAGACGCTGTTCGAAGCATTTCACCGGGTCTACGGCGAGTGGGATGGAACGTCGGGCGTGGTCACGGCGTCGGTCAACGAACCGTGCACGCGCGGCGCCGGCCACGCTTCGCTGGAGCGCCGCCTCTTGGGCGACCGGGGCGAACTGATCATGCTCACCAAGGAAACCGAGCACGAGATCAACCCGCGCTGGTTCAACGAACTCGAGGAGCAGGGGCACAAGCTCCAGGGACAGATCGACAACCGGGCGCTGGCACAGGCGCGGCAGTTGTTCCTCGACACCACGCACCCGGCGCCCATTTTCACCTACCACGAGTTCGCCCAGCCCGACTCGAGCGCCCATGACTACGGGCCGCATCACGAAGGCGCACGAGCGGCACTCGACGAGACGGATGTGCGCATCGGTCACCTGCTGCGAACCCTTGAATCGCGGTCGCTGTTCGAATCGACACTGTTCGTGATCACGACGGATCATGGCATGGCGCAGCAGGACGTCTCGCTCAAAGCGAACCCGGCACGGATTCCCCAGCGCGACGGGATGGAGGCGGTGACCACGGAGCCACTCGTCTACCTCCGCGACCTCCACGTGGAGATCGTGGCCCAGGCCGATGGCCGGACCGCGCAATTCACGGTGCTCGACAACGATGCCGGGCCATCAGGCGAAAAGCCACCCGTCGAGCGCGCCGAAATTCTGGTCTCGGACCACCGCGACGGGAAGGTGGCGCGCACACTGACGGATGCGAACGGTGTGGCCGGGATCTCGATCCCGGCGGACCTGACACCGGCGGACCTGCGCGTTCGCATCCAGGCCGACGGGTTCAATGCGCGGCACATGCGGCTCGACGGGACGAACTTCGCGCTTGATTTGCGGCAGGTGCTGTACGGGGCATAGTCGGCAGGCTAGTCCGGCCAGGTCTCCGATGCCTCCGCGATCAGCGGTTCGACGTCTCGCGGCATCAGGACACCGGCTTCAACGGCGCGGGTCGCGGCATCGCGGAACCGGGTGAGGAACGCGTCTTTCGAACCGTAGAGGCCGTGGATCTTCTCGCGTGGGAAGGCGTAACTCGAACCGGCCAGGAGCGCGAAGATGTCGTCTTTGAGCGGGATGGCACTGTTCCGGGCGAGTGGGACGTCGGCCTGTGGCAGCCGGATGCCACCTCGCGCGAGACCGTGCTCGTCGCGAACGATTTCCGGCGGGTCGCCAGTGAACTCCACTTTGGGCTGTGACGGCGGTGGTGTCCCCGTGGTCAGCCAGTGCTGCATGTGGTGGTAGGCAGCGTCGTAGAGCGCAAGCATGGGGATGCGGTTGATCCCCTCGGCAGGCGGGAGCGTGCGCACGCCATCGCGGTCGAACTTCGCCTGGCGGGCGCGCTGGCCTTGCGCGGAGGTGTGGCTCGTACCGGCGGATTCCCAGTAGCAGAAGAGCGGGCCGTCGGGTTGACGCACGTTATGACATGCCATCGCTTCGAGTTCGGAGTTCAGGACGAACACCGGCACGCCGAGATCCTGCCGGAGGAGGTTCTTGCCCCGCATCAGCCCCCGGGCAGCCGGTTCAGGTTCACCACCTCCTCGCCGACTTCGAGCGCGGAGGCGGTCCCGAAGTAAATGGTGACGATGAAGCCGTCGAACGCTTTCGTCAGCGGTTGTATGGCGTTGACGTAGGTAGCCAGCCGCCCTGCGGACTGCGATGCGCCCTGTGCCACGACACGCTGCACGTCGAGGCCACCCATCGGGTCGATGGGGCCGCGCTCGCGGTTCTTGCCCACGGCCAGTGCTCCCTGGGTGAAGATGTCGTACGAGTAGTCGTCGCTGGGGATTGAGAGCGACCCGTACCGCCCGGGATCCCACGCGGCCAGGCCTTGCGGCAGCGGCGGCAGCCCTTCGATGCCGACCTTCTGGGGCGTGAGGCAAGCGAGCGCCCATCCGCCTTCAAACAGTTCGAGGCTTTCGGCGCCGAAGAGGTCGTAGCCGGCGGAGACGTTGTTCCAGGTGAGCATCACCGAACCGTTGAACTTCGCGGGGTCGGCCGGGCGGTAGACAAGCATGCGCGTTCTGTAGGGCGCCTCTCCCGCTGGCTCGGCCGTCCAGTGGCCATCGAAGGTCAGTTCCGTGCCTGGCGCCAGGCGGTAGCGAGTAGCCGTTCCTTCGAGGAAGTATTCGGCCTCTTCGTAGCCAAGGGCCGCCAGGTCCAGCATCGAGGCGGCGAACGGCCAGCCGCGGCTTCCACCGGTCACTGGCCCGGTGACTTTGGGGCGGGAAACAATCTGGGTCATCGAACGAACTCCGTAGGCGCGTTGGGCCCAGATTAGACGGCATTGACAGCTGTTCGTCGAACGGGGCTTCGTGCGAATACTTGCCCAACCCTCACGTTCACGGTAGACATTGTGATTGCAGTCATAGCCGGAACCCCTGGCGGGGCCCGGACTCCACGCATCTGGCAGGTTTGATTGACCGATTACACCCGATTGGCCCCAAAGGCCACCCCCGAGACCAGGCCCTACTGGGATGGTCTACGGGAAGGAAAGCTGATGATTCAGCGCAACAAGGCGACCGGGAAGGCCTACTTCCCGCCGCGTCCATTCGACCCGTCTGACCCGTGGGCCGAAGTCGAGTGGTTCGAAGCGAGCGGCAAGGGCACGCTCCTCAGTTACGTCATCAACCACCGGCCGCCTCCAGGTTTCGATGGCCCCACGGCAATCGCGGTGGTGCAGTTGGCCGAGGGCGTGAAGATGGCGACGAACATCATCGATTGCCCGCAGACGCCGGAGGCGCTCCAGCTCGACATGGCGCTGGAACTCGCCCCGACGAAGGTGAACGACGAGATTTCGGTGCCGACCTGGCGCCCGGCGAAGGGGGCGTAACCCAGTGCCGAAGCCAGGAAGTGTCGCAATCGTCGGAGCGAGCGAGATGGTCAGCCCGCTCGGCGTCTTCCCCGAATTCTCCCAGCTCGGCCTGCACGCCGAAGCAGGTATTCGGGCCATGAAAGAAGCTGGCCTGAAGCCGTCGGACATCGACGGCGTGGCCTGCGCGGGCGCCAGCCCGACCGAAACGGCGTTTTACCTGGGCATCACGCCGACCTACGTCGACGGGACGCAGGTGGGCGGCTGCTCGTTCATGATCCACGTCCGCCATGCGGTCGCCGCGATCGAGTCCGGGCTCGCGAAGACCGTCCTCATCACCCACGGTGAGAGCGGAAAGTCGGGCATCGGCCGGGGTGGCTGGCCGGGTGGCGGCGGCCAAAGCATCGCCGCGCAGTTCGAACAGTGGACTGGCCCGAGCGGCCCGCCCTCGACGTTCACAATCCCCGTGATGCGTTACCTGAAGAAGTACAACATCACCGAGGAAGACCTCGCGATGGTCGCCGTGGTGCAGCGCGAGTATGCAGCGCGAAACCCGAACGCGATGATGAAGGATCCGATCACGGTCGAAGACGTCCTGAACTCGCGGATGATCGCGTATCCGTTCCGGCTGCTCATGTGCTGCCTCGTGACCGACGGCGCCGGCGCGCTGATCCTCACTTCAGCCGACCGGGCGAAGGATTTCCCAACGAAGCCCGCCTACATCCTGGGCACCGGCGAATCGGTGGAAACACCGATGGTGACGCAGATGGAGGACTTCACCTCGTCGCGCGCGTTCAGCGTTGCGGGCCCGACTGCCTTCCGGGAGGCGGGCATCACGCACGACGACGTCGACCACCTGATGATCTATGACGCGTTCGCCCATCTGCCGCTGTACGGGCTCGAAGACCTCGGGTTCGTGGGACGTGGCGAGGCGGCGGCATTCATCCGCGATGGCAACACGCGGCCCGGCGGCAAGCTCCCACTCAACACCAACGGCGGCGGCTTGAGCTACACGCACTCCGGCATGTACGGCATGTACGCGCTCCAGGAGAGCCTTCGACAGGTTCGGGGCGTTGCCCCGGCCCAGGTTCCGAACGTGAAGATCAGCGTCGCGCACGGCGTTGGTGGAATGTTCGCCGCCTCCGGCACGGTCATCATGTCGAACGAGCGTCCATAGGCGTCACGGTTCGTATCGAACAACGAAGAGCCCGGTCCAAGTTGGACCGGGCTCTTCCGCTTTCTGGCGGCAGTGCCGCGCGTCAGGCGGCGTCGTAGGCAGCGCGAAGGCCGGCGATGTCGAGCTTCCGCATCTGGAGCATCGCCTGGATCATTCGCTGCACCTTCTCCGGGTCATCACCGCCCATCATCTCCTCGAACTCACGCGGGACGATCTGCCAGGACATGCCATAGCGATCCTTGAGCCAGCCGCACATGCTCTCTTCGCCACCACCGGCGGTCAGGTAGTCCCAGTAGCGGTCGACTTCGGCCTGGCCCTGGCAGCCGACATAGAACGAAACGGCCTCCGAAAACGCGAACGGTTGTGGGCCACCGCTCAGGAGCATGAGCCGCTGACCGGCGATTTCTACTGTCGCCAGCGCGGCGCTCCCGTCGGGCATGCGGCTCATGGATTCGGTCTTGAGGCCGGGGAACGCCCCCGCGTAGTAAGCGATGACTTCGTCGATGTCGGTGAAGACCCAGATACATGGCGTGACGCTGGTCATGGTTTGGCGCCCCCAATTTAGATTTACGATAAAGTATACTTAGTCTATTGTCTTGTCAACGGGTATTCTGCGAGTTGCCGTGGGAACGCCGGGTTGCGCCTGCGGTGGCCGTCCGCCAGATTCTTGGCACACACCATTCAACAGCGGGTGACCCGTGACCACTCCCACACCAGACAGCCCCGCGCCCCTCAAGGGCCCCCTCGTCATCGGACTTGCCGGAACAATTGCGGCTGGTAAGTCCACCGTCGGCCAACTGCTCGTCGAACGCGGCGCGCACCACTGCGACGCGGATAAGCTCGTCCACCGGCTGTACGACCCCGGCACGCCGGGGTTCGACCGCGTGGTCGAGGCGTTCGGGCCTGAGGTTGTCGGCCCGGACGGGTACGTGGACCGCAAGATCCTCGGCGCGAAGGTGTTCGGCAAGCCCGAGGAGATGAACAAGCTGACACGCGCCATGGGTTCGATTACCGAGGCGATCAAGGGCGAAATCGATCGCTGGCGGGAGACGCTCGGCGAGGATCAAATCTGCGTGATGGAAGCGGTGAACCTGATGGAGCCGGGCTACGCGCGCTGGTGCAACCAGACCTGGCTCATCGGTGTCGACGACGACGTGGCCCGGCAGCGGCTGGTCGAGACTCGCGGCATGTCCGAAGCAGAGGCGAACCAGCGGCTGGCGTCCATGATTCCGCTGGCCGTCCGGGCGCCGGGCGCCGACTGGGTGTACCGGAATAACGGTACCCTCGAAGACCTTCGCAACGCGGTCAACACTGAACTGGACCGCGTCCTCGCGGTCCGAGGGGCCGGCAACGATTTGCCCTCGGCTTTCCCCGCGTGGTGGGCCGACTTCCTGGAGAAGAACAAGGAACGGCTGGCGAAGACGGGCGTCACGATCCCCGGCGCGAAGGCGAACTGAACCGGCGCGGCCGCTTAGTTCGCACGGTACGCGTCGGCCTGGATCGTGTACAACTGCGAGTACTGGCCGCCGTTGGCCATCAATTGTTCGTGCGAACCCATTTCGACCAGTTTCGCGCCATCGAGGACGATGATCAGGTCGGCCATTCGCACGGTTGAAAACCGGTGGGAGACGAGGATCGTGACCCGGCCATCCGGGGCGCTGTGACGGCTGCTTCCGTTCTGACCGCCACGGACGGCATTAGCGTACCGTTCGAACAGGGCGTGTTCGGTTTCGGAATCGAGAGCCGCCGTCGGCTCATCGAGGACGAGGAGGAGGGGATGGTCACGCATGAACCCCCGCGCGAGGGCCAGCTTCTGCCATTGGCCGTAGGAAACGTCGACACCGCCGGGCCACGAAGGGCCAAGCTGCGTCTCCAGGTTCGAAGGCAGTTTCGCCACGACATCGCCGGCGCCCGCCCGCTCGACCGCGACGCCGACCGCGGAACGGTCATCGAGGCGGGGAACATCGCCAAGGCCGACCGACTGGCGGGCGAGGAACTCGAACCGGAAGAAGTCCTGGTAAGCGCCCGCGAGCCGTTCGCGCCATTGGTCAACACGGATTCGCGAAAGGTCACGACCATCGATGAGGACTCGGCCGGTCGTCGGTTCGTAGAGCTTGCAGAGCAGTTTCACCAGCGTTGATTTGCCCGCGCCGTTCTCTCCGACGATGGCAACCACCGCCCCCGCCGGGATGTGGAAGCTGACATTGTCCAGCACCAGCCGCTCTGACCCGGGGTAGGAGAAGGAGAGGTTCTCGACGGTGATGCCATCCAGCAGGGCGCCGGGAGCGTCGATGTCCTCGTCGGAAGCGACCGCCTCCGCATAGTCTTCAAGCCACGCGAGCCTCTGTGAGCCATCCATCCAGACTCCGCGGAGGAAGCCGATCTCGCCGACGGTGGCGCTGATGTACGAGGACAGCCGGGAGCCGGCGGCGAGCGCCAGCAGCACGTCGCCAGCGGATGCGTCGATTCCCGAGGTCACGAAGACGATCGCGCCGACGAACGCCGCGCCGAAGATCGCCCAGGCGACGGTATGCCAGGCCGCCGAACCCCATCGCGCGTGGGAAATCTCCGTGTACCACTCGTCCCAGGCGGCGCGTCGATCATGTGCGAGCCGAGATCCCACGCCAGTGACGCGGACCTCTTTGCCGGGCGGCGCGGTCGTGGCTGTCTGGAACAGGTGGCGAGCGAGCCGCTGCTTCGGCGCTGCACGCTCCTCCGCCTCGCGTTCGACCCCCGGACGCCAGGTGGAAGTCAGGACGGTGGGCAACGCGAACACACCAAGCAGCGCGAGCGCCGGGTGAATCGACATGAGCAGCGCGATGGTGACCACCAGGCGGAGGATCCAGCCAGCCGTGCCGAAGAGGGATGCGTACATGTGGTCGAGCACGAAGATCTGGTCGCGCAGGACGGACAGCCGGTCGAGGTACTCCGGGCGTTCCTGGTGCGCGACTGTCGCGACAGAAGCCTGGAGGCGTGCGACGTGGCCTTCGAGGGCGATGGTCACGCGGTCGCGGAAGCGACGCTGGACGCGCGTGCTGACGACCATCAGGAACCACGTGGCCGCGGTCGAGCCCCCGAGGCCGAATGCCGCGATGTAGAGAAGGCGGCGGTTGCCATCGATCACTCCGTCGCCGAGGAACTTCAACCAGATGGCGAAGAGAGAGTCCGGTAAGGCGGCGAGGAGCGCGAGCACAAACGCCGCGAGCAGGAGCCCCGGCTCGTGCTTGAAGCCCAGGCGGCACAGTCTCCACATGGAGGGGATTGCTGGCGGAAGGTCTTCCGGCACGGTGCGCCGGCGTTCCACGGCGACATCAGGCGAGGACATCGAACACCATCCCCTCCTCCTCGTCACTCACGAATCTCTGTGCCTGGAGATCGAACATCGTCCGGTAACGGCCGCGGAGCGCCATCAGTTCGTCGTGTGTCCCCAGTTCGATAACGCGGCCGCCCTCGACCACGCAAATCCGGTCGGCGTGGCGAACGGTGGAGAAGCGATGAGAAATGAGAATCGTCGTGCAATCGCGGGTTACTTCCAGGATGCGCCGGAATATCTCGGCTTCACCGCGGACGTCGAGTTGGGCGGTTGGCTCATCGAGGAGCACCACCCCGGCGCCGAGTTCGACCTTGCAGAGCGCGCGGGCGAGTGCGACCCGTTGCCACTGGCCGCCGGAGAGGTCGGTGCCGTTGGCGTAGCCCTTTGAGAGCACGGTGTCGAGCGACGCGAGGTTCGTCGCCCCCGCTTCGCGCAGTGCCGCAAGAACCTGTGCGTCATCCGCGCCAGTCGGAGCGACGTTATCACGGAGGGGCCATTCGAATCGGACGTAGTCCTGGAACACTGCGGCGACTCGGCTGCGCCACGCGTCGAGGTCGAACTGGCGAAGGTCGGTTCCGTCAATCTCGATAGCGCCAGATTGGGGGTCGTAGAGGCGGCAGAGCAGCTTCGCGAGGGTGGTCTTGCCCGCTCCGTTCTGGCCAACAATGGCGAGCGATGATCCGGCCGGGATCGCCAGGTCGAAGTGGTCGAGCACGAGCCCGCCGCCCGTGGGGTACTGGAAGCTCACGTCGCGGAAGCGGATTTCGGATGCCGGGAGTCCCGCGGCGGAAACAGCGCCGCGTGGCAGGTCGCCGGCGCGAGCCATCTTGTTGGTGAGCCGCAGCGAGGCCGCCACCGGAGCAGCCGCGCCATCGAGAGCCCAGTTCAGTCCACCGAACGCGAGGAGGCTCGAACTCACTGCGAGTTGCGCGTAGATGACGGCGGATTCGAGCGAAAGCCGCCCATGTGAGGCATCGCGGCCGAGCACCGCAAAGAAGAGTACATTCGCGCCAACCACGATGAGCAGCGACCAGACCACCGGCTGTTCTCGCAGGCGTGTGGCCTCGTACTGCAATTTGTGGAGAAGGACGCGCCGCTCGAGGAACCGGTCGAGGACCCAGCCGCTGAGGCCGAACATCCGGACCTCTTTCGCAGCGGGAGGGTCCACTGCCATCCGGTAGGCGTAGTCGGACTCACGTTGGGCCGACTGGACCGGTTCCGTCTGCCGGTCCCGCCAGACCGAACTTTCGCGCAGCAGGTAGTGGGTCGACACCCAGGCGGCGGCGAGGAGCGGCGGCGCCCACCACGTGTACCCAAAGAGGAGGATGATGGACACAGCGCCGGTGATGATCTGGATGACACCGACAGCAATGAAGTCCATCGCGATGAACAGGGGTGGTCCGGTCATGCCGAGGTCGAAATCGCGCGCAACGGTGAGATCCGCGGCAAGAGAGGCATCTTCGAGGTGGCCCATGCCGGGCGGGTCGACGCAGGCGGCCGTCAGGCGGTCGTAGAGTAATGCAGCGGTGCGGTCGCCGAGGTTCGAACTCAACGCCTGGTGGATGGGTGTGAGCACCTGAAGTGCAATGAACACCGCGCCAAGCACGATGAGCGGGCCGGTCAGCGAGTCACCAGACTGGACGGCGCCGACAATCATGCCGAGAGCGATGGCGAGCACGGCCGGCAAGATCCCGCGAAGCAGCGCCGCTGCCCACCACGAGAAAGCCAACCCGCGATGCGCCTGCGGTAGTACGCGAAAGAACTGCCATTCCTGGCGAGCGGCAATCCAGGCCAGCATGTGTCGCCCCCGACGACTGCTGTTTTACGCTGCAATCGGGCTAGCGCCTAGCCACCATGACACGCCCTGGAGAATTGCGCCGCCGGGCAGTTGGTCAGGCGAGCGGGATGACGTCCATCCCCATGTAGGGTCGAAGCACTTCGGGGACTTCGATGCTTCCGTCTTCGCGCTGGTAGTTCTCCATCACGGCGATGACCGTGCGGGGAAGGGCGAGTCCGCTGGCGTTGAGCATGTGCGGGTACTTGGTTGGCTCGTCGGCAGCAGAGCGATAGCGAATGTTGGCGCGGCGCGCCTGGAAGTCGAGACAGTTCGAGGCGGAACTCACTTCGAGCCACTCGCCCTGGCCGGGCGCCCAGATTTCGAGGTCGAACGTCCTGGTCGAATTGAAGCCGATGTCGCCGGAGCACAGTGCGATGACGCGGTAGGGCAGGCCGAGGAGCTCGGGGATGGAGCGGGCGCGGAGAACGAGCGCATCCAGTTCCGCGTCGCTCTGCTCGGGTTCGCAGTAGACGAACATCTCCACCTTTTCGAACTGGTGGCCCCGCTTGATACCGCGGACGTCCCGGCCGGCGCTCATCATCTCGCGGCGGAAGCACGGCGTGTGCCCGACAAACCGCATCGGTAGCTGACCGGGTGGAATGATCTCGTCGCGGTAGAGGTTGACGAAGGCGACCTCGGCCGTGGGGATGAAGTAGTAGTCCTCTTCTGCGTCGCGGTAGAGGTTGTCACGGAACTTCGGAAGCTGACCGGAGGCGTAAAGCGAGGCTTCGTTGAGCATGTAGGGCAGGTACGACTCGGTGAAGCCAGCGCGCCCGTGCTCGTTGAGCATGAACTGGATGAGTGCGCGCTGGAGACGGGCGAGCGGCCCGCGCATCGTGTAGAACCGCGACCCGGACATCTTCGCTCCGCGCTCGATGTCGAGCCCGCCGACGAGTTCACCAAGCTCCCAGTGCGGCCGCGGCGCGAAGCTGAACTGCGGAATCTCCCCGACGGTTTCGACGACCTTGTTCGAGGTCTCGTCCGGCCCCTTCGGGACGTTCGCATCGAGGATGTTCGGCACCTCGTAGAGGCGGTCGCGGAGTTCGGTTTCCACTTCCTTCAGCGACGTATCGAGCCGGTTGATTTCGTCGCCAACCACCCGCATGCGGGCGATGCGCTCCTGGCGGTCGGCCGAGTCCTTCGATGCGCCGATTTCCTTGCTCACGGCGTTGCGCTGCGCCCGGAGGGTCTCCACCTGCTGGAGGAGTTCGCGGCGCTGTTCGTCGAGTTGGAGGATGCGGTCGATGGGCGCCGTGGTGTTTCGAAGCAGCACATCGCGCTTCACGCGGTCAACGTTCTCGCGGATGTACTGCAAACTCAACATGAATCAACGGCCCCCGGCGACGGCTTGTAGTGCGCGAAGACCGAGGAGCCTGACGTCCTCGGCCACCGCCACGAGGGTACCATCGGGCGCTGGCAGCGAAAACGATTCGCCCAGGTCGCTGGCGGTGAACCAGCGATGCGGCCCGTGCGGGATCGGCGCGTCGAAGTCGACGTCGTGCTCAATACGCGTGAAGTAGACGTGGTCAATGTGCTGATGGAGGGGCTGGTCATCGCGGGCGATGTCCTCGATGAGGATGACGGCCGGTGGCGGGAGGACCCTCGGAGTCTCCACATCCAGGAGTCCGTCCGGGCGGATGACACGAGCGCGATAGCCAGTTTCTTCGAGCGCCTCCCGTTCCGCGGTCTGGACCGGATCCTCGTTCAGTTCGAGATGGCCCCCGGGAGGCAGCCACATCCGCAGCCGGTGGTGCCAGAGCAGCAGCGTCTTTTCCCGGGCAACCACGTACGCCGTGGCCGTGTGATGGCGCTCCAGGGGAGACCAGCCGCTCATTCTTTCAGCGACTTGAGGGGTGGGAAGAGGATGACGTCGCGGATGGAGGGCTGGCCGGTGAGGAGCATGATGAGGCGGTCGATGCCCATACCGAACCCGCCGGTTGGCGGCATGCCGTGCTCGAGGGCGAAGAGGAAGTCCTCATCCACCAGTTCGACCTCGTCGTCGCCAGCTTCCTTCAACGCCAGCTGTTGTTCGAAACGGTTGCGCTGTTCGATCGGGTCGTTGAGTTCGGTATAGGCGTTGCCGAATTCGAAACCGGCGAGGAAGCACTCGAAGCGCTCCACCAGCCGGTCGTTGCCGGGCTTCCGCTTGGCCAGGGGCGACAGTTCGACGGGATAGTCGAGCAGGAACGTTGGCTGGATGAGGTTCGGCTCGATGTAGTGCGACATGGCTTCGTCGCAGAGCTTGCCGTAGCCGGCGGTGGCTGGCGCATCGACGCCGCGCCTGCGCAACTCCTGGCGAAGCGCGTCGGCGGTGGTGAACTCATCGAGGTCGGGGCCGCCGTACTCGCGCATGGCATCGAAGAAGGTGACACGCCGCCATGGCGCCCGCAGGTCGATCTCCATCTCACGGAAGGTAATCTTCGTCGTCCCGAGGACTTCGAGTGCGACGCTGCTGACCATCTCTTCGACCATCTCTGCGACGCCCAGGTAGTCGGTGTAGGCCTCGTACGTCTCGATCATGGTGAATTCGGGGTTGTGCTTGAAGCTCATCCCCTCGTTGCGGAAATTCCGTCCGATTTCGTAGACGCGTTCGAACCCGCCGATGATGAGCCGCTTGAGGTGGAGTTCGAGACTGATGCGGAGCACCCGATCTTCATCGAGCGCGTTGAAGTGCGTGAGGAACGGCCGGGCAGCCGCGCCACTTTCTGACTCCTGCAGGATCGGCGTCTCGACCTCCAGGAAGCCGCGCGCATCGAGAAAGCGGCGGATAGCAGCGATCACCCGGCTGCGCGTGGCGAACACGCGGCGAGTTTCTTCGTTCGCCATCAGGTCGAGGTAGCGGCGGCGCTGGCGCATCTCGGGGTCAGCGAGGCCGTGGTATTTCTCGGGGGGCGCGTGCAGCGCCTTGGTGAGCATGGTCCAACTGGTGGCTGCGACGGTCGGCTGGCCGGTGCGCGTGCGCATCAGCGAACCGTGCACGCCGATAAAGTCGCCAAGGTCGATGAGGCGGAGCGACTCGTAGTCATCGAGTGAGTTCTTTCGGAGAAGCGCCTGTACTCGGCCGGAGCCGTCCTGGAGGTCGATGAACGTAGCTTTGCCCATGTCGCGCTTTGCCACGACGCGGCCCGCGACGTCGGCTTCGACGCCGGCCACCTCCGACTCGCCTTCGGGCAGCGCCTCAACGAGTCCGGTGACATCGGATGCGGTGTGGGTGCGGGTGGTACGCAACGGGTAGGGGTCGATGCCGGCTGCGCGCAGTTCTTCGGCCTTAGCCACGCGCTGAGCCATGAGTTCGTCCACGATTCCCCCTGTGTAAACGAAGAGCCGCCCACCAGGGACGGCCCGCATTGGAGTGCCGCACCGGCTGGTGTCAGTCGATCTTCAGGACTTTGACTTTGATAACGCCCTTGGGCGCGTTGATATCGATGACATCGCCAACGGCTTTTCCAAGCAAGGCGGCGCCGACCGGCGATTCGTTCGAAATCTTCCCGTTGGCGGCGTCAGCCTCCGGGGCCCCGACGATCTGGTAGTTGCGCAAGGCGCCCGCCCAGTCGAGTTCCACGCGGGTCCCGATCATGACGCGGCCGGAGGCGCGGGCGCCGTCCTCGTCGATCAGGCGCGCCCGGCGGATGATGTCTTCGAGTTCGAGGATTCTACCCTCGACCCGGCCCTGCTCGAGCTTGGCGTCGTCGTACTCGGCGTCGTTCTGGCTCGTGCCCTGCTCCTGGGCGTCGTGAATCATCTCGGAGACTTCGCGCCGGCGCGCACGCAGGCCATCGAGTTCCTGCTCGAGCTTTGCCTTTCCTTCACGGGTGAGGGGAACGGGCTTGTCAGTCATGTACTACCCTACGGCCTGCGCCGATGAAAAAAAGCGACCGAGGGCCAGATCTGGCCTCAGTCGTTGCCCGGAAGTATACGTTCGGAGCCGATCGCGCCGCAAACCTTCGCGAGGTTCTCATCGCAGTGTCCGACAACGCCGACGATTCAGCGCCGCAGGACGGCATCGGCTCTCCGATGGACCGCTGGCGTGCGCCCGGTCCGGGCGGAGGAACATGGCAGGCGACTGATGCCACCCCGGAACCACAACAGTCCTCCACGCACATGTCCACATCGAAACCAGGCTGGCTGGTCGTCGGAGCGGTCGCACTCATCGCCGCGCTCGCCGGCGGCGTCACCGGGGGGCTTGTGGTCGCGACCTTCAACCATGATGCCGGTTCGGAGCCTGCGGCCACGCCGCCAAAAGCGCTGACCGTGGAGCAGACGAGCGCCGTTACCAGCGCCGCGGCCTCGGCTCGCCCGTCGGTCGTGCGAATCGAGAGCACGAAGCGCACGGCGAACGGCGTCGAACAGGACGTCGGGTCGGGTGTCGTGCTCGATCGAGAAGGCCACATCCTGACCAACGCCCATGTGGTTGTCGGAACAGATTCGCTCAAGGTCATCCTTGCCGATGGGACAGAGCGCGGCGCCATCCTCCTCGGCCACGACTCGCCGTACACCGATGTCGCAGTGCTTCAGATTGGGCCGGGGAACCTGTCCCCCATCCCGGTTGGTGACTCCGGCGCGCTGAAACTCGGCGAAACAGTGGTCGCCATCGGCAATCCGCTGGCGGAGTTCGACGGCTCGGTGAGCGTTGGCGTGGTCAGTGGGCTAACCCGGGTGCGCACCTTCGACGGCGTCCGCCAGGACGACCTCATCCAGACGGACGCGGCCGTGAACCACGGCAACAGTGGCGGCGCGCTCGTGAACCTCGCCGGCCAGTTCGTCGGGATGCCGACGGCGGTCCTTCGTGCAACGCGGACAGGCGACGACGTCGAAGGTATCGCCTTCGCACTCCCGGCGAACCGGCTGCTGGAAGTGGCAAGCGTGATCATCCTCGACGGTTCGTACCCACGTCCCAGCCTGCAGATTGCCCACCAGGACCTCACGGCGGAGCTGCTCGCACGGCTCGGCCGGGTGAGCGCGCGCAGCGGGGCGCTCGTGGTCGCGCTGGCGCCGAATGGCGTCGCCGAAGCGGCGGGTATCGAAGCTGGCGACGTCGTTACCAGCATCGGCGGGCAGGCAGTGGACGCCGAACATCCACTCTCCAACGTGCTCATGGGGTTCGCGCCGGGCGACACGGTGAAAGTTGTCCTCAATCGCAATGGCCGGATAATCGAAACCGAGGTTCGACTTGCACTGCGCTCCTGAGTATTCCGCCCGCCCCGACGGTTCACGCCGCGCATGACGCGCAGGGGAGGACGGCTGCCCTGGGGGGCAACGGGTGGGGGCGGATTGTACGGCGGCCCCCGGCGCTCAACGAACTACGGCCGAATCGCCGTACTCGGGCTGATCGGCCTCGGCATGGCGCTGGTCGTCTTCTGGCTGTTTGGGCGGATGTGCAACAGCGCGAGCTGCGACGACTACTACTGCCCCTCGGGCCGGAACATTGCCGCGCTCGACGGCTACGAGTTCGCATCGCGGATCTTCGACTACAACAAGGACAAGGGCGCCGTCGCCGGCAACCAGAACCTTAGCGTCCAGGTGGAACTCACGAAGCCTGCGTCCGATGGCCAGTCGCTGACCTTCTTCCGCTACGTGGAGGAGACGAAGAACTGGGAACCGGTGACGCCCGCGGTACTCGATCCCTCGGGCCGGGTGGTTTCGGCGACGCTGACGTCACCGCCGGCGATTCTCACGGTCATGCGTCGAACAGCTCCGGGAGGGGCGAGCGTCGCCTATCTCCAACACAACGAACCGTTGAACAACGCAGCGATTGGGCACGTCTCCATCGTCCACACAATTGACTTCAAACCGCTGGCCGATGGCTCACTCGAAGGCGACCTGAGCACGCTGAAGTCCGACGGCAGCTTCGCCATCTACCCGGTCGTTTCGGCGAACAACCGGACGAAGGGTGACGTGGCGATCGTGGAGAACATCCTCGCGAGCGCGGAGTCCCGTTCGAACCATGTCAACCAGATCGTGCAGAAGGCGGCACAGGCGAACGTCAAGGGCATCGACATCGCGTACATGGATCTGACGGTGACGTCGCGGACGTCGTTTACCCTGTTCGTGGGCGAACTATTCGACAAACTGCACGCGCAGGGCAAGCAACTTACGCTCACGCTTCCCTCGCCAATCAAGGCGCAGAACCGCATCGACGAAGGCGCCTACGACTGGGCTGAACTGGGCAAGCGGGCCGACCTGCTGAAGATCGCGCCGTATCGTGACCAGGCAACCTACCGGCTTGTGATGCCAGAGATCCTGCAGGACCTGTCAGCAAAGGTCCCGCCGGGGAAGCTCATCCTCACCATTTCTCCTTACGCCACCGAAACTGGCGGCGACACCGTGAACACCATGTCGCTGACCGCCGCGATGGCCCTGGCGACGCGCATTACGGTGCGCGCCAACGCGGACGAGATCACGACATCGTCCAATGTGAAGGTCGCAGGGGTGAATATCGACAAGGATGAGGGCCTGTCCGGCATTCGCTGGTCGCCCGAGACGGCAACGGTCGCGTTCAGCTATAAGCAGCCGCAGGGCGGCGGCAGCCGCACCATCTACCTCGAGAACTTCTTCAGTGTCGGATTCAAGCTCGAATACATCCGGACATTCCACCTTGGCGGCGTCGCCGTCGAAGAGGCGGGGGACGATGTGTACCTGGGCGACGTGTGGACGGCGCTCGTGCCGTTCATCACCAGCGGGACACCCATCCTGCTCCAGCCGAACTCGCAGGACCTCGCTCCGAAGTGGAAGGTCAAGGATAACCAGGGGACGATCGAGGACACGGGGCGCGGTTCGGCGAACTGGTTCACGCCGGCCCAGCCCGGCGCCTATACCATCTCGCTCACGCTCTCCGATGGCGTTTCGCTGTATGAAAACTCGGTCGACGTCAGTGTGAAGGCGAAGACGGCGCCCGCTTCACCGACGGCCGCGGCAACGGCGGCCCGGTAGATGGCCGCGCGGGGCGTTCGCATCACCGGGGGGAGCGCTCGCGGCGTCCCGCTGACGGAACCGCGCGGAGTCCGGCTGCGACCGACATCGGGGCTCGTCCGCGAGGCGATCTTCAACGTCCTCGGGGCGAGCGTCGCCGACGCCCGTGTGCTCGATCTGTTCGCCGGCACCGGGGCGCTCGGCATCGAAGCGCTGAGTCGCGGCGCGCGGCATGCGACGTTCTACGAGGCCGAAGCCGGCGCGGTGACCGCGATTCTCGCGAGCCTGGCACGGACCGGCCTGGACGAGAAAGCAAAGGTGGTGCGTGGGCGGTTGCCGGGCGCCCTCGCGACGCTGAACGGCGAGTTCGATGTGATCTTCCTCGATCCTCCGTATGGCGACGCCGCGGCCGAACCAACGCTCATGACCATCGACAGGCTGCTGGCCCCGGAAGGTACGGTCGTCTACGAACACGCGAGCCGTTACAATCCGCCGGAACGTCCAGCAAGGCTCCGGCAAACGGAGCGCAGGGTGTACGGCGACACCGCGGTTGCCCTGTACGCACTCCAGGAGGGGCAATGAGGATCGCAGTCTATCCGGGCGGGTTCGACCCGGTGACCAACGGCCACCTGGATCTCGTCACCCGGATGACCCATCTGTTCGATCGCGTTGTCGTCGCCGTCGTCAAGGGACGGGACAAGGGCTCGCTCTTCACGTGGGACGAGCGGATCGAACTGGTTCGCCAGGCGGTGGATGGCCGCCCGAATATTGAAGTCGAAGGTTTCGACGGGCTGATGGTCGAGTACGCTCAGCGAAAAGGCGCGGTCGCGGTCGTTCGCGGCATCCGCGCGGTGAGCGACTTCGAAGCCGAGTTCGACATGGCGATGATGAACCACAAGATGGCGCCAAATATCGAGTCGGTGTACCTGATGGCGCGCCAGGATCACCTGCTGATCAGCGCGACACGCATCCGCGAAGTCTCACGGCTTGGCTACGACGTTTCGGACCTGGTGCCGCACCACGTCTGGAGCGCCCTGCGCCAGAAGTACGGACAGGAGTAACCGCGGTGAGCCCGGAAGGGGCCCACATGGAAATACTCGACCTCATCGACACACTCGAGGAGCTCGTCATCCAGGCGCGGCGCCTGCCGGTGGGCGGTAACCTTGTGGTCGACCGGAAACGCATGCTGGACGTGATCGACCAGATGCGGCTGGCGGTGCCGTCCGACCTCCGCCAGGCACAACAGGTGCTGGAAACGCGCGAACAAATCATTGTGGATGCGCACGAATCGGCACGAGAAACGCTGGAGCGAGCGGAGACCGAGCGAGCGAGGAGAATCGAGGACAATTCGGTTTTTCGCGAGGCGCAGGAACGCAGCAAACAATTGCTGATGGACGCCGAAGCGCGCGCCCGCCAGGTCATCGCCGAAGCCGATGCGACGGCGGCTGCACATTTGAGCGAAGCAGCCGAAGCAGCGAGCAAACAACTCGATGATGCTGACCAGTACGCACTCGAAGTACTGCGGCGGTTGGAACACCAGATGGAAGCATTCCTCGACTCGATCCGCGTAAGCACGAACAGTCTGCAAGAAAAACGCTAGCGCAACGATTACTGACCGTGCACAATTGAATGAACACGCGCCCCGCCCCGGTCGCGCGTATACCTCTGGAGGTCCTCAATGGCCGAATTTACCGTGATCAAGGAAGTTGATGCCCCACGTCCCGCACGACAGACGGGACGGCTCGCCACTCGCATGCGCGAGTACGAGAAGTTCGTAGAAGCAGTGGGAACGGGCAAGGTCGGCAAATTGGTGCCCGCCCGCGGTGAGACGCCGCGCGGTATCGCCCTTCGTATTAGCCGTGCCGCCAAGCGCCAGAACCGGGCGAGTGAAACCTGGGTAGTCGACGGGGCTGTCTACTTCAAGACTTCCTGAACCAGGCAACGCAGCAAGCAGCAAAAAGGGGTTCCAGTTGGAACCCCTTTCTGGTTGTCGTTTCGGAAGTTAGTTTCGCTCGGCGGTTGCGCCATCAGAACCGACGATAGCGAATGATGGGAGGTCGCGACGCGTTGCACGTGTAACCGTAGCGGGTTCGCGGGCTGGCTTTTCGGATGATTCAGCCGGGGTGGCGGTGCGTGAGGGCGCCGCGCCGGCGGAGACCGTCTCGACCGTCCCGGAGACCGCCGCCCCTTCCTCGACGACCAGCACAGCAGCCTTCAATGTGCCCGTGACCTGGGCGGTTGCAGCCAGCAAGAGCTTGCCGGAGCACACAAGGTCGCCCTCGAAGCGGCCAAGGATGTGGGCGTCACGTGTCTGCACGCGGACGCGCGCTGTTGCGTCCTTCTTCACGGTGAACAGGCCACGGCAGGTGACTTCGCCACTGATGGTGCCATCGACGCGAAGGTCGTGTTCAGTCTCGAAGCGGCCATCGAACGACGAGTACTGGTCGATGACGCTCTCGGAGCGTTCACCAGCGGTGCGCTGGCCGGTTTCGCCCTGGCCCTGGGGCTGAGTCGAAGGGCGGTTGGCACGGACGGAGAATGATTCGGGGGCATCCCCGAAGTGATCGGTGGATTCCGAGTTGTACCCGGCCTGCTCGTACTGGGCGGCTTCAGGGTAGTGGGCATCGCGAGGCGACTTCTTGATCTGCATCTGCCCCTCCTTCTGTCGGCCGGCGGGAGATTACGCGCGGGGAGCGGGCGCCGCCGATGCTTGCACCATATTCGCGCCTTCACCCACCGTCCACCCACTCTGAAAGGAATTTGACGAACGATTTACACCCGGGATACGCCTTTTGTTAAGCAGGACCCGGGGCGCCCGCTGCTACAGGACGATGTTGAACAACCGGTCGGGCACGAAGATGATGCGCCGCGGCTCTTTGCCAGCGACGAGCTCCTGGATGCGCGGCAGCGCCCAGATTGCCGCTCGCGCTTCGGCTTCCGAAGCGCCGGCCGGAAGCGCGACGCGTTCGCGCACTTTCCCGTTCACCTGGACGACCACTTCGACCTCGTGGTCGCGTGCGAGGTCGGCGTCCGCTGTTGGCCATTTCTGGACGTGGACGCTATAGGCCTGACCAAGCCGCTCCCAGAGTTCTTCGGTGATGTGCGGGGCGAGCGGCGCGGTCATCAGCACAGCCGAGCGAACGCCCTCCTCCCAGGCCGTCCGGTCGACCGCGCCGGCGTCGCGCGCGTGCTGCAGTGCGCTGGCGTGCTCCATCAGGCGCGAAATCATCGTGTTGAAGCGGAAGCTCTCCACCTCTTCCGTGACCGCCAGGATGGTCTTATGGGTCGTCCGGCGCAGGTCCTTCGTCGCGGGCGAATCGGGGGCGTCCGTGAGTTCGGCGGGTTCGACAACGAGCGACCAGAGCCGGTTCAGCCAGCGCGAAATCCCGGACATGCCGGTCGGGTTGTATGGCCCGCCCTGGTCCCACGGCCCGACGAACATCAGCTGGCAACGGAAGCAGTCGGCGCCCCAACGGTCGACCTGGTCGTCGGGAGCGACGACGTTCCCGCGGCTCTTCGACATCCGGTTCCCGTCGGGGCCGAGGACGACGCCCTGGTTGAAGAGGCGCTTCATCGGCTCGTCGCCTTCGATGAGGCCCATATCGCGCGCAGCCTTCCAGAAGAAGCGCGTGTAGAGCAGGTGCATCACGGCGTGCTCGGCGCCGCCGGTGTACTGGTCAACAGGGAACCACTGCTGCGCCGCCTCTTTCGAGAAGGGCCGCTCGGGGTTGTGCGGGTCGGCGTAGCGCATCTGGTACCAACTCGAGCACATGAACGTGTCGAGCGTGTCGGTCTCGCGCCGGGCGGCGCCGCCACAGTTCGGGCAGGCGACACTCACCCATTCCTCCGAGAGCGTGAGCGGCGACTGGCCGGTGGGGACGAACTGCACATTTTCAGGGAGCACCACCGGCAGGTCGGAGTCGGGGACGGGCTGGGTACCGCACGTTGCACAGTGGATGAAGGGCAAAGGAGCGCCCCAGAACCGCTGTCGAGAGACAGACCAGTCGCGCAGGCGGTAGGTGATCGCGCCTTTCCCGAAGCCGCGCTCCTCGGCGTAAGCGACCACCTTGCCGATGGCTTCGGGCTCCGGTGTGCCGTCGAAGGGGCCGGAGTTCACCATGCGCCCGCCGTGGGCGTAGGGCGCTTGCAGCGGCTTCGAGATGTCCACGTCCGGGTGGTCGAACACCGGGATGACGTCGAGACCGTACTTACGCGCGAAAGCGAAGTCCCGCTCATCGTGGGCCGGCACCGCCATGATTGCGCCGGTGCCATAAGTCACCAGTACATAGTCGGCGATCCAGATGGGTGTCCGCGCGCCGCTAAACGGGTTGATCGCGTACGCGCCGGTGAAGACGCCTGTCTTTTCGCGTTCCGTCGAGAGCCGGTCGATTTCGCTGGCACGAGCGGTGGCGGCGACGTACTCGTCGACCGCGGCGCGTTGGCCAGCGGTCGTGATGCGCGTCACAAGCGGGTGTTCGGGCGCGACAACCATGAAGGTTGCGCCGTAGACCGTGTCGGGGCGGGTCGTGAAGACCTTCAGCGGTTCCTCGACTCCCGGGACATCGACAGCGAACTCGAGGTGGGCGCCCTCCGAGCGGCCAATCCAGTTGCGTTGCATGTTCCGGATCCGTTCGGGCCACTCAATGCCGTCGTAGCGCAGTAGTTCCTCGGCATAGGCGGTGATCTTGAAGAACCACTGCCGCATCATCTTCCGCTCGACGACGTCGTCGGAGCGTTCGCAGCGACCGTCGACAACCTGCTCGTTCGCGAGCACGGTCTGGCAGCCGGGGCACCAGTTCGCCAGCGTCTCTGCCTGGTAGGCAAGGCCATTCTTGTAGAACTGGAGGAACCACCACTGCGTCCAGCGGTAGTAGTCCGGGTCGCTGGTGACGACTTCGCGGTCCCAGTCGAAGCTCGCGCCCATCAGGCGGAGTTGGCCGCGCATCCGGTCGATGTTCTGGTAGGTCCATTCTTTCGGATCGATGCCGCGCTTGATCGCCGCGTTCTCCGCTGGCAGTCCAAAGGCGTCGAAGCCCATCGGGAACATCACGTTGTAGCCGAGCATGCGCCGGTAGCGCGCGCCCACATCGCTTGGGGCCATTGCGTACCAGTGGCCGGTGTGAAGGTCGCCGGATGGGTAGGGGAACATCGTGAGTGCGTACCACTTCGGGCGCGGGTCATCATCGGGCGCTGCGTAGAGCCGGGTCTCCTCCCAGCGCGCGCGCCATTTCGGTTCGATTCGATGGGGCTCATAACGATCGATCACGACCGAGTACCTCGCTTCTGTCGTTCAGTGAGTACGAAGCAGGCGAATCTGCTCCGGGAGTTGCAGCAGGTCCAACACGGACGCCCCGCCGGCTACGCGCCGCGGGGCTGAGGAAGGGCGAGGCCGTATGGAGATTGCCCGGGCGCCGGGATGTCCAGACGTGTCGTCACGAGCGGCTGCCTTCGTAGAGTTCTCCGGCGTCTTGCCGGTATCCCATCCTATCCGAGCGTGGCCGGTTTCGTCACGATTTGTCGGGTGGTGTCTTCGAGTCACTCGGCGGCTTGCGATTCTTCCTGGGCATCGGCAGGAGTTGTTCGGCGACCGGGGTGAGTTCGAGGACGAGGATGATGGTGGCTGTCGTGAGGAGCGCGAGCACCCAGAGTTGCGATGCGACCACAAGCCCCACGGCGGCCATCACCCAGACGGTCGCGGCAGTGGTAACGCCTTTGACGCTGGCGCCGCGCTGGAAGACGAGCCCCGCGCCGAGGAACCCGATCCCCTGGACAACGCCCGCGGCGATGCGCGTGTCGGTGAAGGTGCTGCTGACCTGCCCAAAGAGCGCGGCGCCAGCACAGACGATTGCGGTCGTGCGGATCCCGGCTTCGTGGCCGCGCAGTTCACGCTCGAGACCAACCGCGGCGCCAAGCCCGAACGCGTAGAGCACCCAGAGGTACAGTTCGAACTGGTCGCGCTCGCTCATCCGCGTGACCGGTAGTGAGCGACAATCAGTGTTTCGAAATTCCGTGCACGGGAGCATTGCCGGCAGGTGAGGTACCAGACCCAGGTGTCGTCCGGGGCGCGGCCGTACTTCGCCTTCGCCTCGCGGTTCGTCTGGTCGACGGCCTTGCCCATGGCCCCAAGCGGGGCCTCGATGAGCCGCGTGAAGACGACGCCGCCCGGACGAACCACCCCCGCCTGCGCGGCGACGCCTTCGACTTCGAGCATAATCGGCCGGCGGAACTTGCCTTCACCGTTCAGGAGCATTGCGTCCTCGGGGACAGTTCCGCCGAGTTCGACAGCCCTCCGGCGGAGTTCATCGCGAACCTTGTCGTAGCCCACGGGCACGCCAAGGACGGCGGACGACACGCCCTTCACGAACGTGATATCTGACCAGTCGCTCTCGACTCCGTCCCACTCGTCGTGGTCGAGCACAGGGCAGTCGCAGGGTTCCGGCGCCTCGGCGGGTTCTTCCGCAGGAACGTCCGCCTTGTGGACGGGCATCCCCGAGTCATCGAGCTTCACGCGCCGCCGTTCGGTCATAGCCTGAGGATAGCGCAGCGGGCTGCTTAGAGGACGGCAACGGCCCCGAACGGTTCGACCTGCACACTGCCCTCGCACCGGTCGCCCTCCTGCTGGAGCGCGGTGGAGAGAATCACGGTTCCCGGCCGGCCGAGCGGCATGGCCACGGGGTCTGACGTCGTGTTGACCGCGACCCTCACCGTCTGCGAGGAAGTGCCCCGTTCGAAGGCGAAGACCCCGGCGGGCGCGGGGAGTTCGCGATAGGCGCCTTCGATTAGTGCGGGCGTGCGCTTGCGCAGCCAGATCGCCCGTTTCGTGAGTGCGAGCAGCGAGTCGGGCTGGCGCGCGGCATCGGCGACGTTACGGTTGAGCCGGCCGAAGGGCAGCCACGGTTCCGAGGCGGAGAATCCCCGTCCCGTCGAGGAGTCCCACTGCATCGGCGTGCGTTCGGGGTCGCGGCCGATAGTGCGGAATCGCGCCGGGTCCTGCAGCTGGCTCTCCGGGATGTCGACGTCCTCCATGCCAATCTCTTCGCCGTAGTAGAGAAACGGCGTGTTTCGCAACGTGAGGAGCATGACCGTCGCGGCACGGGCACGAGCCAGTCCGTTGCCGTCGTGGTTGTTGCGGGAGATGAAGCGCGAACGGTCGTGGTTGGCCAGCGCGTAGCAGGGCTGGGCGCCTGCCGGGAGCGCCGCCTCAGCGTTGCGAACGATGCGCCGGAGGGTTTCTGCCTCCCACGGAGTGAAGTCCAGCCCATGTTCGTGGATGAACTGGAAGTTGAACGCGAGGTGAAGGCCGGGCGACGCGGCATCGCCGTAGTAGTCCGCCACCTGCCTGGCTGTCCCGAACACCTCCCCAACAGCCATCCGCCCTTCGTACTCGTCGAACACCCGGCGGATGCGTTTCACCGCTTCGTAGACATCCGGGTAGTTCGTGTTGTTCACGGCGAGGAACCGGCCGCGCTGGCCCGGCTGCCAGTCCGGATTGGGCGGGTTGTCGGCGAGGTTCGGTTCTTTCACGACACCGCCCATCACGTCGATACGGAACCCGTCAACCCCGCGATCGAACCAGAACCGCAGCGTGTCGTGCATCGCCGCCTCTACCTCCGGGTTGCGCCAGTTGAGGTCGGGCTGTTCCTTCAGGAACGAGTGGAGGTAGTATTCGCCCGTCGCTTCGTCGAACGTCCATGCCGGGCCGCCGAAGGCGCTCCGCCAGTTATTGGGCAGGCTGCCGTCCGGCCGCGGCGGGCGCCAGAAGTACCAGTCGCGCTTCGGGTTGTCCTTCGATGACCGTGACTCGAGGAACCACGGGTGTTGATCGGAGCTGTGGTTCGGCACCCAGTCGAGGAGGACGCGAATGTTGCGCCGGTGGCATTCCGCGATGAGGCGCTCCATCGTCCCGAGCGTGCCAAACGCCGGGTCGACCCCACGGTAGTCCGACACGTCGTAGCCGAAGTCCTTCATCGGCGATGGGAACGTCGGCGAGAACCAGATGGCATCGACCCCGAGCGAGGTGTCGGCGCCGTCGTTCAGGTAGTCGAGACGGCTGATGACGCCTTCGAGGTCGCCAACTCCGTCGCCGTTGCTGTCCTGGAAACTGCGCGGGTAGACCTGGTAGACAACGGCGTCACGCCACCACTCGCGGGTCACTTCCGGAGCGCTGCCTGGACGGCGTCAAAAAGGTCCGGGCGCTCGTTGAAGAGCGCATGGGAGATGCTGGAGACCGACTCGATGGGCAAGTCTTCGGCAATGCGCTCCGAGAGGTAGAGCGTGCCGGCGACACGGGCGGCCTCGGCGCGGAAGGCTTCGTTGTCCTCCACGCCGAGGGCATCGGCGAGCAACTTCGCAGCAGGGTGGTTGAGCATGATCGCGGCCTCTTTGGCATGGGCCGGCGGCTGCGAGACGAGGAAGTTCGCCTGAGTGGCGCCCCAGATGTCGGTGCCGACGCTCAGGCCTTCGAAACGGACGGCTGCGGGAGTTGCGCTTGTAGTCACGGGTCAGGCTCCTTCGGTGTGTTCGGCCGGCATCGCGATGCGCAGGGCATCGGGGAGGTCCGCGAGCAACTGGGTGCGCACCTGCGTCCGGGTTTGCAGGCCCCAGATGTTGATGAACCCGACCGCCGCCGACTGGTCGTACGTGTCACCTCGATCATAGGTCGCCAGGCCACGGTCGTAGAGTGAGTGCACGGCCTTGCGGCCGACAACCGCTGCGCGGCCGCGCTGCAGCTTCACCCGGACCGAACCAGTAACGTGGCGCTGGGTATTCGCGACGTAGGCGGCGATGTCCTGGTGGTGGGCGCTGAACCAGAGGCCGTTGTAGATGAGTTCGGAGTACTCAACCGCGATCATCTTCTTGAGTCGCACCTGCTGCTTCGAGAGGGTCATCGCCTCGAGCGCGCGATGGGCGGTGTGCAGGATGACGCCTGCAGGCGCCTCATAAATCTCGCGGCTCTTGATACCGACGAGACGGTCTTCGATGTGGTCGATGCGCCCGACACCGTGCTTGCCGCCCAGTTCGTTCAGGTACTCGACCATCTCCACCGGCCCGAGTTCTTTGCCATCGAGGCGAACCGGAAGCCCGGACTGGTACTCGATTTCAACGTATGCGGGCGTGGCCGGCGCGGCTTCAGGGTCGACGGTCCATTCGTACGCATCGGCAGGGGGTTCGGTCCACGGGTCTTCGAGGACGCCTGCTTCGGCGCTCCGGCCCCACATGTTCTCATCGATGCTGTACGGCCCCTTCGCGGCCCACGGGATATCGATGCCGTGCTCCTTGAGGTACTCGATCTGATACTCGCGGGCCATCGCGTTTTCGCGCGTCGGCGCGACGATGGTCAGCGACGGGTCGAGCGTCTGGATGCCGACGTCGAAGCGCACCTGGTCGTTGCCCTTGCCCGTGCAGCCGTGAGCGACGGCGGTGGCGCCCTCTTCGTGCGCCACATCAACCAGCAGCTTCGCCATCAACGGCCGGGCGAGGGCCGTGGCGAGCGGGTAGACGTCCTGGTACATCGCACCGGCAGCCAGGGCGGGGAAGGCGAAGTAGCGGATGAAATCCTCACGCGCATCGATCACGCGCACCTTGAGGGCGCCCGCCGCCATGCCGCGGGATTCGACAACCGGCTGCTCCTTGCTGCGTCCGACATCGATGTTCAGGGCGATGACGTCGTAGCCCTGTTCGACGCTGAGCCACTTAATGGCGGTCGTGGTGTCGAGGCCACCGGAGTAGGCAAGGATGAGCTTTGGCACGGGAGGCTTCCTGGAGACGGTGAAGTACGGGTGAGTATCGCCCGCGAGCGCGCAACCGTCAGCCGCGATGGGGCGTGTGCCCGCTCGTGCAGGGGTAGATCAGTGGCCGAGTGCGGCCTTCGCGCCGCGAACACCCATCCGCCACGACAGCAAGGCCGAACCAACCATCACCAGCGCCGCGGCGAGAAGCGCCGCAACCGAAAAGCCGGGGGGAAGTTTGCCAGCAAGCGAAAACGGCAGCAGCGCGGCGGCCATCGAGAAGACCGCGACGCCGCCGAAGACGAGGTACGGCGCTCCGTAGCGGTGGACAGCGAACCACTGTTCATCATTCGCGAGGGAGTACGGCGTGCGGATACCGGCCCAGTGTTGGCGTGGCAGTTTCCCCTGCAGCGCGAGCCAACCGACAACGCACACCACAACCGAACCCGCAAGGAGCACCAGGAAGAGCGCCCACATCAGTCGGCGACCGCCCGGGTGTTCAGGTCGATTTGCAGGTCATCGAGCGCCCCAAGCAGGTCAGTGGTGTTGGTGATTTCGCCGCGGGTGATCCCGGCATGGACTTCGGCTTCGCCGCCGGAGAATCGTGCGACTCGCTTTGGCGTGCGATTCACACGGAAGTCGAAGACATCGGGGCGCGTGTAGTGGCCGGCGTGGTCGGCAATCATCTTCTGGAACATGACCGTGCCCGTGTTTCCAGTAGCGGTGAGGATCGTCTCTTCGTTGTAGACCGGGCCGGCAAGGTACTCACCGTCAGGGCCGATGATGCCGGATGCGCCATCGCAGGGCATGATGAGGTGGCGCTCCTGCCCGCCGAAGGTCAGCTTGAGTTCGCGGATGTCGTCGGGCATGTCTTCTTCGCGGAGAAGGCCGCCGCTCATGACGACGTAAGCGCCGGCCTGCATGGCGAACGCGCGCGAGAGAACTTCCTGGCGGGTGAACCGGCCGCCTGGCCAGACGCCCGCGTGAACCTGGATTCCCTGGCTGATCAGCGCATAGCCGGGGAGCACCATCTGGTGCTCCCAGCAGTTCAATCCGCCAAGGCGGCCGTAGACGCGGTCGTAGAGCCGCAATGAACTGCCGTCGCCTTCGCCCCAGACGGTGCGCTCGTACATGGTCGGCTTGAGCTTGCGATGCTTACCGAGCAGACGGCCCTCGCGGCCGATGAAGAGCAGGGTGCAATAGATGCTGCCCCCGGTGGTCGTATCGCGTTCCGCGACGCCGATCGCGACGTCGCACCCGGCGCGCCGGGCGGCCCGGCAGAGCGCGTCGGTAGCCGGAGACGGGACTTCGACGCCGTTGAGGACGAACTTGCGGAGCAGCCCACCGAACGCCGGGTGGTTTGCCCAGCCCGCGAACGATGCGTACCCGCTCACCCACGTCTCACCGAAGACGGCGAGGTCAGCGCCAAGCGCGCCGGCCTGCTCGATGAGCGCGCAGGCCTTCTCGATGCTCGCGTCGCGGTCGAGATAGTGGGGTGCGGCCTGGACCGCCGCCATCGTGAAATCCTGGAACTGGTCTCCCATTTGGACGCCTCCTGGCGCTGGTTCGAATCTATTTCGCCACTGTGACCGTCGCGGCCGAGATGGCCTCTTCGAGAATGTCGCAGGCGCGGTCGATCTCGTCGTCGCTCACGTTGAGTGGCGGCATCAGGCGGATGGCGTTGGGCCGCACGTTGTTGACGAGGAGGCCCTTGCGACGGCAGGCGTCCATCACGTCGTTCGCGCAATCGCGCGAGAAGCCGACCGCGATGAGCAGTCCCCGGCCGCGAACTTCGTTCACAACCTCGAACCGGTCCTCCATCGAGCGCAGCCGGTTGACGAGGCGGTCGGACGCCCTCCGGCATTGCCCGGACAGATCCTCGTCGATGACGTGCTTGACGGTGGCGTACCCCGCGGCAGCGGCGAGGGCGTTACCGCCGAAGGTGGAGCCGTGGTCGCCCTTCACGAGGTGCGCGGCGACTTCGTTCCGGGCCATGAACGCGCCGATGGCAACGCCGCCGGCAAGGCCCTTCGCGAGGGTCATGATGTCGGGTTCGACACCTTCCTGCTCGTAGGCGAAGAGCGAGCCTGTGCGGCCGATACCGGTCTGCACCTCATCGAGGATGAGCAGGAGTCCCTTCTCATTGCACCAGTCGCGGATGCCCTGGAGGTAGCCCGGCGCAGGCATGTTGACGCCGCCTTCGCCCTGGATTGGTTCGACCATGACGGCGACGGTGCGTGCGTTGGTCGCGGCCTTGATCTGCTCAAGGTCGTTCCAGGGCACGTGGTGGAAGCCGGGCGCCAGCGGACCGAACGGCTCGCGATAGCGGGCGTTGCCCGTGGCTGCGAGGGCGCCCATGGAGCGCCCGTGGAACCCATCGATCGTCGTGATGATCTCGTGCGCGCCGTTCTTTGTATCGAGGCCCCAGCGGCGAGCGAGCTTGATCGCGCCTTCCACGGCCTCCGTGCCCGAGTTGCAGAAGAACACACGGTCGAGGCAGGAGTGCTCAACGAGGAGCTTCGCCAGCTCGATCATCGGCTTCGTGTAAAAGATGTTCGACGCGTGAATGAGGGTTTGGGCCTGCTCCGTGAGGGCATTGACGACCACCGGATGGCTGTGCCCGAGGATGTTGACCGCGACGCCGCCCACGAAGTCGAGGTACTCCTGACCGTCGGTGTCCCACACACGCGTGCCCTGCCCACGCTCGAGAACCACCGGCTGACGCCCGTAGTTCTGGAACAGGTACTGCTGTTCTTCGGCAACCCAATCGGTCATGGAAATCCCTCCAGCCGCCATGGTATGCGTTGGCGGGCGATTTCGGAACGCCAATTAGCCGAAAGGCGATCGGGCCAGTAGTTCGGCGTGCGAACCGGGCGTGCCAACCGCCGAGTCGCGGCTCCACGTGGAGTCCTGCAGCAGCCACCCCTGGCGGCGGTCTTCGAGCAGGAGTTCGAGTAGTTCGAGCAGTTGCGCACGATGTTCGGGGGCCCGGACGGGTGTCAGCACTTCGATCCGTTCGTCGAGGTTCCGCTTCATGATGTCGGCGCTGCCGATGAAGTACTCGGCGTCGCCACCGTTCTCGAAGTAGTAGACGCGCGAGTGCTCGAGGAAACGGCCGATAACGCTGACTGCGCGGATGCCTTCGCTGAGACCCGGCAGTCCCGGCCGCAGGCGGCAGATGCCGCGCACCACGACGTCCACCCGCACCCCTGCCTGGGCCGCGCGGTAGAGAAGCTTGCACATTTCAAGGTCTTCGACGGCGTTGACCTTGAAGATGACGCGGCCGGGGCGGCCGGCCTGCGCGTGCTCGATCTCGCGTTCGATGCGCTCGCTCAGGCCGCTGCGAAGGTTCGCGGGCGCGACGAGCAAAACGCTGGTGTCGTTCAGTTCGCCGTAGCCGGTGAGGAAGTTGAAAACGTGGACGAGGTCCCCGCAAATCTGTGGGGCCGAAGTAAACAGGCCAAGGTCGGTGTAGAGCCGGGCCGTGCGCGAGTTGTAGTTCCCCGTGCCGATGTGAGCGTACATCGTCACGCCGTTTGCCTCTTCGCGAACGACGAGACAGATCTTGCTGTGGATTTTCAGCTGCGGCAGGCCGTAGGCGACGTGGACGCCCGCGCTCTCGAGCTTGCGGGCCCACTCGATGTTGTTGGCCTCGTCGAAGCGCGCTGTGAGTTCGACCAACACAGCGACCTGTTTGCCTCGCCCGGCAGCTTCGATCAGCGCCTCGAGGATCGGCGAGTCGGGTGATGTCCGGTACATGGTCTGCTTGATGGCAAGGACGGCGGGGTCTTCAGCGGCGGCTTCGATGAACTCGACCACCGTCGCGTCGAACGACTCATAGGGATGATGGACGAGGACGTCCCGTTCTTTCAGCGTCGAGAAGAACGCGGAGGCGTCGAATGTTCCCTGGAAGAGCGACGGCGTGGCGGGCACGAACGGCGGGTCGCTGAGGTCGTGGAGTGGAAGGCTGGCCAATTGGAAGAGGTCGGCCAGCCCAAGCGGGCCCGGGCTGAGATAAATGTCGCGGGAGTCCAGTTGCAGCTCTTCGAGCAGCAGTTCGCGGCGCGTCGGCGAGAGGTCGCCAGCGACTTCGAGCAGGACGGCTTCGGCCAGGCGGCGGCGCCGCAATGCGCTCTCGATTACTTCCAACAGGTCATCCGCCTCTTCGCCCGGGCTGCCCATTTCCGCGCTGCGGATGACGCGCAGGGCGTGCCACTCGGTGACGGACATGCCCGGGAAGAGCATGTCGACGTGTGACGCGATCAGGTCCTCCAGGAGGACAAACCGGTAGTCACCGGCATCGACGAAGCGCGGACGGTTTCCCGGCACCTTGATTCGCGCGAACCGGTCCTGTCCTGTCGCGGGGTGGCGCACGTTGAGCGCCAACGAGAGGCTCGCGCTCGAGATAAACGGGAACGGGTGAGCGGGGTCGACAACGAGTGGTGTGAGCACGGGGAAGATCGCTTCGACGAAGTAATCGCGTAGACGGGACTGCGCCTCCTGCTCCAGTTCGGCGAAGCGGACGATGCGTACGCCGGATTCGGCGAGGGCTGGCAGCAACTCATCGCGCCAGGTCGCGTCGATTTCGCGATGCATCTCGCTGCAGCGCTCGATGACAAGTTCCATCTGTGTCGCGATGGAGCGGCCATCGACGGTGGTCGTTCGGGGATCTTTTTCGTACGCCTGCTTCAGCCAGCCCATCCGCTTCGTGTAGAACTCGTCGAGGTTACTTGCCGTGATCGCGAGGAACTTGACGCGCTCGAGCAAGCGATTTCGTGCGTCGCGGGCTTCGGCAAGGACGCGCTGGTTGAATTCGAGCCAGCTCAGCTCGCGATTGAGGTACAGCGACGGGTCGTCGACATCCCAGCAGGGCCTGGAATCAACTGTTATGTCAGTTTCGACTGTCTCCACGCGCGAACCCCGGCTCGATCTGGCGGCTGCGTTAAGGATACTCGATACGACCTCGTAGCCGGGTCAGGCGGGGGTGAACGTGGTCCCGGCGCCCTCACTGGCGAGAAGCATGCCCGATGAGCGCCCGTCGACCACCTGCGCCGGCACGCCGAGACCGGCGGCATGGAGGCACGCCTCGACCTTGGGGATCATGCCGCCGGATACCGTCCCGTCGGCGATGAGCGCGCGCGCCGCGGCGCCGGTGAGCTGCGGGATGACGCGTCCGTCCGCGCCGCGAACACCATCGATGTCGGTCAGGAAGACAAGCTGGCGAGCCTGAAGTGCCGCCGCGATGTTCCCCGCGACCGTATCGGCATTGATGTTCACCAGTTGGTCCGGGCCGTCACCGGGGACACAGCCAATCGGGCCGATCACGGGAACAATGCCGGCGTCGCGGAGCGCGGTGATCGCGGCAGTATTGACGGTCATCGGCTCGCCGACGAAGCCCAGCTCCGGCGCCGCGATGCGGCATTCGAGGACGCGTCCATCGGCGCCACAGAGGCCAACAGCGCGCACACCGTTCCCATTGATGGCGGCCACAATGCGCTTGTTGACGAGCCCTGCGAAGACGGCGACCACCACGGGCAGGACGCGCTCGTCGGTGACACGCAGACCACGCTCGAAACGCGAGGGGATCTGCATCGCTTCGAGCCAGCGGCTGGCTTCGGCGCCACCACCATGCACAACGACGGGAATGTCTCCACGGCGAGCCAGTTCAGCGACGTCGCGGAAGGTCGTATCGGCATCACCGAGCGTGCTGCCGCCGATCTTGATGACGAGCGGCCGGCTCATGTGTGGTAGTCCGCATTGATCGAGACGTACTCGGCGCTGAGGTCGCAGCCCCAGCCGGTCGCCGCGCCATCACCGGCGCCGAGATGACAATCGATGCGCACGAAGTCGCCCTTCATCGCCTCGGACAGGGCGAGTGCGTCGAATTCGGTCGGGCGCTCTTCCACGAAGACGGGCGTATCGCAGATGGAAATCGTGACCCCGGGTTCGTTCACCGTGAGGCCCGACCGGCCAATCACGGCCGCGATTCGGCCCCAGTTAGGGTCGGCCCCGTGGATGGCACTCTTAAGCAGATACGAGGTGCTCAGCAGCCGGACGAGGGAGCGCGCCTCGGAGTCGTTCGCGGCGCCAGTGACACGGAACTCGACGAGTTTCGTGGCGCCTTCGCCGTCGCGCGCGATCTCCTTCGCGAGGTACGTCGCGAGCAGGAGCAGCGCCTCGCGGAACTGCTCGGCGAACGGACTGGCGGCGGTGATTTGCTCGCCGCCCGCCGCGCCGTTGGCGAACAGCAGAACCGTGTCGCTCGGGCTCGTGTCGCCATCGACCGAAACGAGGTTGAACGACCGTTCGACGACGTCGCCCAGGGTCTGCTGAAGGAAACGCTGCTCCACCGGCGCGTCGGTCGTGAGGAAGGCGAGCATGGTGGCCATGTTGGGGTGAATCATCCCCGAACCCTTGCAGCTGCCGCCGAGCGTGTAGGGGCCGAAGCGCACGCTGGCACGCTTGGGGCGGGTATCGGTGGTCATGATGGCTCGCGAGAATGGCTCACCGCCCGTGGCATCGGGCGTGATCGCGGCGATGCCGGTGTCGAGCTTGTCCATCGGCAGGAAGTGGCCGATGACGCCGGTGTTGCAGACCAGCGTCTCTTCGGCCGGGATGCCGAGCCTCGCGGCAGCCCACTGCGCCATCCGGTAGCCATCTTCGATGCCGCGCTGGCCAGTGCTCGAATTCGCGACGCCAGCGTTCACCACGACCGCTCGCGTTGGCCCGGCTGCGAGCTTCGCACGGTTGATGTCGACGGATGCTGAGTGGAGGACGTTCTTGGTGAACGTTGCAGCCGTCGTGCACGGGAGTTCGGAGGCGAGGATGGCGACGTCGAGCTTGCCCTCGCCGTAGGTCTTGATACCCGCATAGGTCGCCCCGGCGATGAATCCCTTCGGCGAGGTGGCGCCGCCGCTCGTGTCGAGTGCGAGGTTGTCGCTCACGGGAAGACCGCCGGGAGGTCGAGGCCCGCGGACTGGTCGAGGCCGAGCATGAGGTTCATGTTCTCGATGGCCTGGCCGGCGGCGCCCTTCACGAGGTTGTCGAGAACCCCCGCCGCGACGAGCATCCCGTTGCGCTCGTCAACGACAGGGTGGACGAGGCACATGTTGTTGCCCTGGGTGTGCTTCGTATGGGGCGGCGCGGCGGTGACCGCCGTGAACGGCGCATCCTTGTAGAAGTCCCGGTACAGGTCGTTCACCTGGGCCTGGGATACCGGGCCAGCGAGTGGCGCGTAGCAGGTCGCGTGGATTCCGCGCGTCATCGGGACGAGGTGGGGCACGAACGTGACCTTCGGCGCCGGGCCTTCACGGAGCGCGGCCAACTCCTGCTGGATTTCGGGCTGGTGGTTATGTTTCGCGATTTTGTAGGCCGAAACGTCCTCGTTGACCTCGCCGTAGCCGAAGGTGCCGCCGCTCCCGCGCCCCGCCCCGGAGATCCCGGACTTGGCGTCGACCACAATCTGTGGCCCGACGATACCGGCCGCGACCGCCGGCGCGAGCGCGAGGATGGATGTTGCCGGGTAGCAGCCGGGGTTCGCGACGACACGCGCCGAAGCGATCCGGTCGCGGTTCAACTCCGGGAGACCGTAGACCGCCTCGGAGAGGAGGTCGGGCATAGGGTGTGCTTTGCCCCCGCCAATCCACTCTTCGAAGGCGCCTGGTTCGCGCAAGCGGAAGTCCGCAGCGATATCGATGCATTTGATGCCCTTCGCGATGAACGGCGCGCAGGCTTTCGCACTCTCACCGGTGGGCAGGGCCGAGAACACGATGTCCACGTCCGTCTCGATCTCTTCGGTGATGCGGAAATCACCGTAGACAGCGAGGTGGGGGAAGGCATCGCCGAGACGCTGGCCCGCGAGCGAACGGCCGGTGGCCGCGACGATGCGCGCCCCCGGATGCTTCCAGAGGAGGCGCGCCGCCTCCATGCCCGCGTAGCCGGTCACGTTGATGATGCCAATTCGATACGTCACGAGAAGAATTGTGGCGCGCCAGCCGTCAGGGAGCCAACTCTGTGACCCGGGTCACAGAACCGCCCGCGACTGGTGGCGGTAGAGTACAGGCCCATGCCCGACCTCGACCTTCGCTTCATCGGCACCGGGAATGCGTTCGCGCCGGGTGGCCTGTGCTGGAACGGATTCCTGCTGGACGGCCGTTTCCTCTTCGAAGCGCCGCCCCAGGCGCTCCAGTCGCTGAACCGCATGGGCATCGACGCGAACGACCTGGATGCCGTCGTTCTCAGCCACCACCACGGCGACCACTTTCTCGGGCTTCCGTTCCTCTTTCTCCAGTGGAAGTACGGAAAGCGCACGCGGCCTATCCGGATCATCGGGCCAGCCGGGACGAAAGACATCACGCTAGACATCGGCAGGCAGGTGTATCCGGGCCTGCTCGACACGACGTTCGAAGTCGAGTGGGACGAGGTGCGCGGTGGTGGGAGAACGGGCGCCAGCGGCCTCGATATCGAGGCGGTGGACGTGCAGCACGATAGGCGGCTTTCGGGCACGCACGGCTACTCACTCTCTTTGGACGGGCGTCGGATTGCCTACACCGGGGACAGCGCGCTGTGCGATTCGGTGCTGGACCTGGCGCGAACCTCGGAGGCGCTGGTCAGCGAATGCGCATCGGTGGACGAAGTTGTTGACGTGCACATGAACCTGCGCGACGACATGCCAAGGGTTCGTGCAGCCATGAAGCCCGGCGCACCGCTGATCCTTACCCACCTTGGCCCCGGCGTCACCACCGGCGGACTGGCGGACACCATCGTGGCCGAGGACTTCGGGGCCTACCGTATCTGATTCACGCCTGTAGAATCGGCTCCACAAAGGAGCCGTACCGATGGCACATCCCATGCGCGGCGCAACCGCGATCACCGGCTTCGGCATGACGCCGATGGGCCGCATCTACAAATCGACTATGGAGCTGGCGGCTGACGCGACGCGCACCGCGATCGCCGATTCGGGCCTGGAGAAGGACCAGATCGACGGACTGTTGATCAATGCCGGCATCACCGGCACGACCGGTGGCGGACTCACGCTTGGCCTTCAGAACTACCTGGGCATGAAGAATCTGCGGCTGCTCAACCACATGAACGCCGCCGGTTCGACCGCCGCCCAAATGGTTCAGTACGCGTCGCTCGCGATCGCCTCGGGAATGGCGAACCACGTGCTCTGCGTGTTCGCCGATGCGCCACTCAAGGATGGATCGTCGGCGGGCGCCGCCTACGGTGGCGCGGCTCGCAACCCGCAGCGGCCGCGGGGCATGTCGGCGCTGTACCCGGCGTCCGGCTACTACGGGGCGAACACGCCCTATGCACTGGCCGCACGCCGGCACATGGCGACCTACGGGACGACGCAGGACCAGCTCGGTGTCATCGCCGTCGGACAGCGCGCATGGGCCACACGAAACCCGCTCGCCCAGATGCGCGACCCGATCACGCTCGAGGACTACCACAACTCGCGCTGGATCATCGAGCCGCTCCACCTGCTCGACTGCTGCCTCGTTTCGAACGGCGCGGTCGCGGTTATCGTCAGTTCGGCCGCAGCGGCGAAAGAGATGCCCCAGCCTCCCGTCTACATCTGGGGTATGGGCCAGGGACACCCCGGAGACGCCTCACGCGCCGGCAGTGACTGGGAGACGGAAACTGGCGCCCGGTTCGCCGCGAAAACGGCCTACGCCATGGCCGGGGTCGGGCCTGGCGACATCAGTTCGTGCCAGTTGTATGACTGCTACACCTACACGGTGCTCGTGACTCTCGAAGACTACGAGTTCTGCAAGAAGGGCGAGGGCGGACCGTTCGTCGAAGATGGCAAGCTTGGCCCCGGTGGCTCACTCCCGACGAATACCGGCGGCGGTGAGCTTTCGGCCTACTACATGTGGGGGATGACCCCGCTCAGCGAAGCCATCATCCAGGGACGCGGCCACGGCGGCGACCGGCAGGTGAAAAACGACGTCATCCTGGCGACCGGCAACGGCGGCAGCCTGAGCTACCACGCCTGTCTCATCCTGAGTCCACACGCGAACTGAGGCACTGCACATGTCCGAGTACCTGAAACCCCTGCCCGAAGCCGACGAAGCCTCGCGCCCGTTCTGGGACGGCGCGATGGATGGCCGTCTCGTCTTGATGAAGTGCACCGCGTGCGGCACGTGGCGGCTGCCCTCGCGCGGCCACTGCGACAACTGCCTGTCGGACCAGTTCACCTGGGAAACCGCCAGTGGGCGCGGGACCGTGCGCACCTTCGGCGTCATGTGGCAGAAGTACCAGGCCGGATGGGCCGCGGAAACCCCGTACAACGTGACCATCGTCGAGCTCGAGGAAGGCCCACGGCTGCCGACGAACGTTATCGGCATTTCGAATGATGAGATCCGCGTTGGCATGCCGGTCGTGGTGGATTTCGAAAAGCATGATGATGTGGCATTACCAAAATTTCGCCCGGTCTAAGCCTTCCGCATCGCGTGCTTCACGTAATCGATTTGTTATGACTACTCCACCGCATGTTAGTTGACCGTTCGTTATAGTGATGGCCGGTGGGGAGAAGGGGCCGGGCGCGATGGCCGGAAACCTCTCATTTGGTGTGACCCTCTGGGCCACTGATGTATTCGTGTTGGCGGATTTCCTCGCCGCGGTTGCCGGGCTGGTGGTCGAACAGCGGCACCCCGGTTATGCACTCCTCTCCGGGTGCGGCGCGACAATCCAGGTTCACGACGACGAGTCGTACCGCGGCCACCCCTGGCACGACGCGCTGCGGCGCGAAGGGGTCGCTCGGGGAATTGGCGCCGAGCTTCGCTTCGAAGTCGCATCGACTGACGCGGCCTACAGCGAAGCACTGCGGCGCGGCGCGCTGGCCATCGCGCCGCCGTTCGAGTACGAAGGGACGCTCGAATGTTCGGTCATGGGACCAGACGGTTATGTATTCAGCCTATGGCAGGCATGGAACCTCTCGACATCAGGCTGAAATCGCTCAGGTTCACCGAAACAAGACCGATTCTTCTGATACGGTGGTTGTGAAAGAACGCACATTCACCAACAGGAGGAGCCAACCCGCCATGTTCAACTATCAATCCTCCCTCGCGCACACTCTCCCCGGTGAGCCCACCCCCGAGGCGCTCCATCGCGAGGAGTACTACCACGAGAAGACCGAAGCCACCGAAACCAGCGAGGTCGTCGACCAGGGCCGGATCGAGCGCCGCGCGCGCCTGCTGCGCGCCCAGATGCTCGCTACCGTGGGCCGCTACTTCGCCTGATTCCAGCAGCGGCTAAGAGACAGCGAACGCCCCCGGTATCCGGGGGCGTTTCGTTTGGTGCGTTCCGCGGCCCTCTGCTTCTCGCTACCAGGCGGTCCAGCCACCATCGACCAACAAGGTGTGGCCGGTCACGTAGTCGCTCGCGTGGCTGGCAAGGAAGATGACGGCGCCGGCGAGTTCGTGTGGCTGGCCCCAGCGCCCCATCGGCGTGCGCGCAGTGATGAGGTCGCGGCGGTCAGGGTCTTCGAACAGTGGTCGCGTCAGTTCGGTCTCGAAGTAGGTCGGGCCGATGGCGTTCACCTGCACGTTGTGCGGCGCCCATTCGATCGCGAGCACCTTCGTCAGTTGTTCGATGCCGCCCTTCGAACTGGCGTAGGCGGCCTGGTTGGCCAGCGCGACCCGGCCCATGATGCTCGAGATGTTGATGACCTTGCCGCTCCCCTGGGCCACAAGATGGCTACCGAACGCGCGAGCGCAGAGGAAGTAACCCTCGAGGTTCGTGGCAAGCACCTGCCGGTACTCTTCCGCGCTCAACTCGAGGACGGGCTTGCGGATATTGATGCCGGCATTGTTCACGAGGATGTCGACGCGCCCCATCCGCGAAACGGTCTCGCTCGCCAGCCGTTCACACTGGACTTCATCGGTGGTGTCGCAGGTGATGGCCTCGGCGCGCCGGCCGAGAGCACGAATCTCGTCCCGCAGCGTCTCGATCTCGGAAGATGTCCGGCTTGCCGCCACGATGTCGGCGCCGGCTGCGGCGAGCGCGATGGCCATCGAACGGCCAAGGCCACGCCCGGCGCCGGTGACGACGGCAACGCGGCCGGTGAGGTCGAACAGTTCGATGCCGCGGTGCTCTTCGCCAGCCACGCCCGCGAGTCTACCGGACGTCCGGACTATTCGTAGCGCAGAGCCTCGGCGACCGGCACGCGCGAAGCCGCGCGGGCAGGCAGCCAGGTCATCACCATCGACGCGACGAAGGCGACGCCGCAAATGATGGCGAGGTTCAACCACGGGATGAGGAAGTCAGTCCCCTTCGTCTCCTCGCCGAAGTCACCGGTAACGATCAGCACCCACGCCAGCGACAATCCGAGCGTCAACCCGAGGAGGATGCCGGAGAGCGCAATGAACCCGGACTCGAAGAGGAAGCTCAGCGCGACCATGCTGCGCTGGTAGCCGATCGCCCGGAGCATGCCGATCTGTTGGCGGCGCTCGACAACGGCCCGCGACGCGATCACGGCGAGCGCCGCGATACCGACGATGAGCCCGAGCCCCATGAAGCCCTGGAAGACGAGCAGGAAGCCGTTCTGAATGGACTGCTGCTCGTCGAGCAGTTCCTGCAGGGAGTTTGCCGAGGCCTGCACAAGCGCAGCCTCAAGCGATTTCGAGTACTCCTTGGCATCGACGCCGGGCTTGAGCTGGAGGTAAAAACGCTGGCCTTTGGCGTCGGGGAAGGCCTGCTCGAACGTCGCCCCGGATACAACGATACCCGTCGCGAAGTCGGATGTGCCGAGTCCGAAGAAGGTGTCGGCGGCCTCCTTCATCTGGGCGATGACGGTGACGGTCGTGACTTCGCCGGTTCCCGGGTCGTGGAGTTTGAGCTGGAACGGCTGGAAGCCGTTCTCGACAGGGTTGAGCCGCAGGAGGTCTGCTGGCCCGCCGCCGAATCCCTGGGGAGGAACAGTGACGCTGGCGGGGAGCACTGCCAGCGAGGGGTCACTGGCGAGGGCTTCCCACACCTGCTGGTCGTTCGAATACCCGGCGGCATAGAACTTCATCGGCAGTTTGTTGGTCGCGATGAACTCCGGGTCTACGCCAAAAATCGTGTAGGGACTCCAGGGCGCCACGATCTTGTTGCCGCCGTCGTCCTTCTTGTTCTTGAACTTGTCTTTGTTCTCGACTTCCGCCTCGGTGGCGCCCGCGACGCGCACCTCGCCAGCCGCGGTGACCGAATCGAAGTTGCCCCCGCCAGCCTCGACCGCGCTCTTGAGGTCAGCAATGTGGTTGTTCGGGTTGACGTCGATGACGGCCTGGTAGCCGCCCTTGGTCTCTTCGTTGAGGAAGAGCGCGCTGAAGTTCTTGTTCATCGTCGCCATCATGACGAGCGAGAACATGATCAGGCCGATCATGGCCATCGTCATTCCGGTGCGAAATCGCGAGGTCAGCGGGTAGGCAACGCCGGTCTTGAGGGCGGGGACAATGCGGCCGAAGCGCGCACCGAACCCGGCGAGTATCGGCAACACGATGTCGGCGTTGTAAACGACGATGAAGGTGCCGCAGGTGACCATGACCATGCCGCTGAGGAAGAACATCTCGATACTGCCGTCGAGCGGGCCGGTGATCGGTTCGGTGACGCTCGATGGGAGGTACCAGATCACTAGCAGGGCCGCGCTCACCGCCGTGAACGAGAGTCGCTCAGCAATGCCGAAGTAGCGGAGGGTGACCGCGAGCCAGAGGGCAACCAGCGAGACCCCCAGTAGGTAGAAGAACGCCGAATTGCGATCAAGCCCACCGTAGGTGAGCGCCACGCCGATGATTCCGAACGCGATGCCAACAGCGGCGCTCCAGTCCACCCTGCTCTTGTACGACTGCAGGAGCGCGACGACGAACGCGGCCGGCCAGACGATGAGCGCAAGCACAGCCGCCCAGCGCGGCAACCGTGCGGGCTTCCGGTCGCGGACGAGAACGACCAGTCCAACGGCAATCCAGAACGGGATGAGGATGAGGAACCAGCCGGCCACCGGGATCACGGCGCCAAGGATCCACGGCCAGCGTGGCACGCCTTCGTTCGTCCGGTGGTCGCGCGGCGCGGCGATGTTCGAGTTTCGCAGCGCGTAGAACCATGGTGATACGAGGCCGATCAGCACGAGCGGCAGACCGAGGGTGATCCCGGGCGCTTCGAAGAAGAAGAGGGAGAATCCGAGCGGGAGGGAGAGGGCGACGATGCCATTCAGGGCGGCGCGGTAGTAGCCCTTCCAGGTGGACGCTTCGGGGTTGATCGGGTGGGACTCGGGGAGGTCCCGGATCGCGGCGGTGATGTTGAGGCGGCTGGCGCGCCACGAACTGATGAAGATAACGATGAATGTGGCGATCACGCCGAGACAGAACGCGACGATGAGACTGCGAATGGTGAACGTCACCGACAGGTTGAGGCCCAGCGCATCGCCCGCGAACGCCTTGATGACGCCGACCATGGCGAACGTCACGCCCATGCCCGCGATCAGTCCGACAACGGCGGCGCCGAGGTCGTAGCCCATACCTTCGGCCAGGAACGACTCGACGAGTTGGCGGCGTTTCGCGCCGACCGCGCGCGCCATGCCCATCTCGGGTTTCCGCTCGGCCGCGAGCATGACGAAGATGAGGAAGATCAGCAGCACGCCGGCCGCGATGCTGAACAACCCGAACACCACGAAGATCGTGGTGAACGCCGCGCCGATGAGTTCGGCCAGCTTTACCAGGTCGTGCTTCAGCGGGGTGATGGTGTAGGGCGTTCCGCGCAGCACCGGCTTGAACTTCGCGACGGCGGCGTCGGAGCGGTCGACACCGGACTTCACACCGCCGTGGTTCGAAACGAAGACGGCGTCGGCGTTCTGGCCGCGGCCGGTCAGCTTCGCGAGCGACTCGAAGTCGATGGCCGCGCCGTGCTTCGCGTTCGGGTCGGCTGCGCCCGAGAGGACGCCCGAGGGCACGATTGCGACGACCGTGAATTCGACCGGCTCGCCTTTTTCGAAGAGGGTGACGGTATCGCCCACCTTAGCTTCGATCTCGTCCGCAAGGTCCTTGTTGACGGCGATCTGGTTGCCGGTGAGGGTGACCTGCTTGCCCGAGAGGTCCTTCAGGCCGCCGAGCGCGTCGGCGTCTTTGGCGCGAAAGCCGACGATCCGCGCCGTCGGGTAATTCAGCCTCGTGCGCGAATTGACCACCGGTAACGACTCTCGCTGGAACGGGACGATTGCCTCGATGTCCGGGTCGCCGGCGAACTTCTGCTGCCACTCTTCGACCGTTGCAAGAGGGATGACCTGCTGGTCGGGTGGCGCCGGGTTCGTATCGGTGTCCCAGGCGATCCACTCATCGGCCTGGCCCAGGAGGTCGTAGACCTCGGCTGTGACGGAGGTGGTGAGTGTGTCTCCGGTGCCGAAGGCGGCACTCATGATCAGCGTTGAGAGCATCAGCCCGACGATGATGAGCGCAGTCTGAGCCTTTCGCCGGGGGATGTTGCGCAGGCCCATCTTGAACATCACCGGGTTCCGCCAGGCGAGGAACGCCACCACGAGGAAGATTCCGATGGTCACCGCGAGGCAAACGCCCGCGATGATGTTCATCGAGACACCGAAAAGCTCGTTCATTCATTCCCCTCGACGCTGGCGATTCGAACTCAGTGTGCAGCGGCCAGGGCCACCATCTCCGCCTGGCTGTCTTCGCGCAGGATGACTCCGTCGGCCATGTGGATTGTGCGATGGCAGCGCGCCGCAACCTTCGGGTCGTGCGTGACGATGACACAGGCCTGGTGTTCGGCCTGGTTGAGTTCGACGATGAGGTCCATGATCTCGGTCGCGGTCTGCGAGTCGAGCGCGCCGGTTGGTTCATCGGCCCAGACGATGGCCGGCCGGTTCACGAGCGCGCGCGCGATAGTAACGCGCTGGCGTTGACCGCCCGAGAGTTGCGAAGGCCGCTGGTTCGCCCAATCGCGCAGATGGACGCGGTCGAGAGCGTTCAGGGCCATCTCGCGTGCCATTTTCGGGCGTGTCCCGGAGACGATGAGCGGCAGTTCGACGTTCTCGGCGGCGGTGAGCACGGGGAGCAGGTTGTAGGTCTGGAAAACAAAGCCCATCGACTTCGCGCGAAACTCGGTCTTCCGGTCGTCGGCCATCTTCGTGATGTCTTCGCCGTTGATGTGGACCGACCCTGAGTCGAAGTCGTCGAGACCGGAGAGGCTGTTGAGCAGCGTGGTCTTGCCGCAACCCGAGGGGCCCATGATGGCGACCATCTCGCCGCGGTGGACAACGAGGCTTACACCCCGGAGCGCCTTTACCTGCACCAGGCCGGTGTCATAGGTCTTCACCACGTCGCGGGCTTCGATGATCGCATCGCCGGCGCGCTGCTCTGACTGGGAATGGCTCATCCGTTCCTCCTGGGCCCTCTCGACCGGAGCCACCGAACAGTCTGGCCGATCACCGGCCTTGCCGCCTCCAACTTTTGGGTGGCATTTGACGTCTTTCTACAGACTGTTGAAGCAGGATGATGCAATGAGCAACGTTCTGTCAGTCCGCCTTTCCACCCACATCCACGGCAAACACTCTGCGATGGCGTTCGAGGCGTTCCGCGCCGCGACAGCGAACGCCACGGCGGCAAGTGCCGAAGGGGGATGTTCGAACTCGCGCGGGCAGCAGTCCGGGGGTCACTCCGCGACGGTGATAGTCATTTCGAGCGGCCGGCCCTCAGCGTCGAAGCCCCAGGCGTTCCATCGCTGCGCTTCGGCCGGGAGCTTCGCGGCATCGAAGGTGTAGTACGGCCTGCGGAGGAGGTCGAGGCTGGACACGCCACCCGGGCCGACGACAAGTAGCCGTTCGTACATGTCTTCCGCCGCGCGGCAAACGGCTTCGACGTCGAAGCCCATGGCGCCGTGCTCGCGGTACGGCGCCAGATAGCCGAGGGCCGTACGCAGCAGCCGTTCGCCGCCGATGAATTTGCCGCGCTGCAAGTGGACAAACGCAGCCGCCACCTGGATAAGGCCTTTGTAGAGGTCACGAACAGGCCCGGATTCGAGTTGCCAGATCTCCTCGAACCGCTCGTGGCATTCGAAAAACAGAGCCGAGTTGAACTCGTCGCAGCCCGCCAGGAGGTTTCCTGGCACGGTGATGGTCTTCACGACGAGTTGCTTCTTGCGGCGCGCCGGCTGCATCGCACAAGCCTATCCGGAAGGAGCGCGCATGCACACAACGGCGGTGGTTGCGACAATGCGGTGAGACCACCGCGGAGCCCGTCATGTCGGATAGTCACGATGCCCACGGCCACCCGGCCGACCCGAACAGCGCGCCCATGCACACCGATGTGCGGCCGGACTTTTCCACCGGCGCCGTTGTCTTCTGCTACCTGCTCGCCGTCGTGACGTTGATTGCCGGTGTTGTGACGGGCATCACGCTCGTCAACAACTAGCCCGGAGAAATTTGGCCAACTTCACGTAAGCGCGCCGCCGTAAGCGAAGCGCGTGTGTATCATCCACAAATGGACGCCCGCCGCAGCCCATGCGCCACTCCCGGCGCTCGAGCACTCCTTCGCGCCACCAAATACGACGGTACGGCGCACTGGATTCAGCCCTTCCAGGTGGTCTCGGACGACGGGAATCTTCTCATCGCCTCGTACCGCGCAAGAACCCCGATCTACACGAGCCGTGGGGAGTTCCGTTCGCCGTACGACTCGCTGGTCTACTTCTGGCGTGACCGGTGGTTCAACGTCTTCCGGCTCTCGCGCCCCGGCTGCCCGCTGGCGCTGTGGTACTGCAACGTGACCACTCCACCCTCCTACGACGGTTCGCAAATCGGGTATATCGACCTCGACCTTGATGTGACCGTGCGACCGAACGGCTGGATCGAACTGCTGGATCAGGACGAGTTCGAAACGCACCAGAAGAAGTACGCCTATCCGGAAGAGGTAGTCGTCCAGGCCGAGCAGGCGGCCCAGGATGTGATGGCGCTCGCGCGCGAGCGCGCCTTCCCCTTCAGCGAGGGCTAAGGCTGAGATTTGGCGCGACCCCCGCGGCGCGGGTACGCTGTGCCTCCAATGCCCGACACGCGAACCATCCAGACTCACCTCTCGGAACTCATCGACGGAGCCGCGCGCGCCGCGGTTGCGGCTGGCGATCTTCCCGATGTTGTGTTGCCCGACCCATCGATCGAGCGGCCGAAGGACCTCGCGAACGGCGACTTCGCATCAACACTTCCGATGCGCCTCGCCCGGGCCGCCATGAAGCCGCCGCTGGAGATCGCGAAGGCCATCGCGGCCCACATCCCCGCCGACGGGACGATAGACGACCCGGTCGTGGCTCCACCCGGCTTCATCAACCTCCGGCTTTCGAACCGCTTCGTCCAGCAGCAGGTCGAGCATGTTATCCGCGAGGGCGCCGGCTACGCCGACCTCAGGCTCGGGGCAGGGAGGAAGGCCCAGGTCGAATTCGTTTCCGCGAACCCAACGGGGCCGCTCCATGTCGGCAACGGGCGAGGCGCGGCCATCGGCGACGCGCTTGCGGCAGTGCTCGGCGCCGCCGGGTACGAAGTCACGCGCGAGTACTACGTGAACGACGCGGGCACCCAGGCAGACACCTTCTCCGAGACGCTCTACGCGCGGTACCAGCAACTCTTCGGCCGGAACGTCGACATCCCAAAGGACGGATATCCCGGCGAATACATGATCGACCTCGCGGAGGCGATCAAGGCCCAGTCGGGCAACTCGTTGCTCGCTGGCGAAGGCGCCCCGGCGCCAGCGGCGATTGGCCCGCTCGGAATCGAACTGATGATCGAGCGCATCCGGCGAACGCTGGACAGCTTCGGCGTGCACTACGACCGCTGGTACAGCGAAAAGTCGCTCTATGACACGAACGGCGCCTACGACACCGCGATGGGCATCCTGCGCGACAAGGGGCTGCTGGCGGACCGCGAGGGTGCACTCTGGTTTTCCTCCAGCGACCTCGGCGAGGACAAGGACAACGTCGTTGTCCGCAGCGACGGCCACCCGACGTACTACGCCAGCGACATCGCCTACCACTGGGATAAGTTCATCCGGCGCGGGCTTGATCTCGTGGTCGACGTCTGGGGAGCCGACCACCATGGCCACGTTTCACGACTGAAGACTGCCACAAAGGCAGTCGGGGCCGACCCCGAGGCACTCCACATCCTGCTCTACCAGCTTGTGTTCCTGAAGCGCAGTGGCGAGGCGGTGAAACTCTCGAAGCGCGCGGGCGAACTGGTCACGCTCGACGAGTTGATCAGCGACGTCGGCGCGGACGCCGCGAAGTTCTTCTTCCTGCTCCGGTCGCCGGGTGCGCAGATGGACTTCGACCTGGACCTGGCGGTGACGCAGTCGAGCGAGAATCCCGTGTTCTACGTGCAATACGCCCACGCACGACTCTGCTCCATCCTCGAACGCGCGAAGGAACAGGGAATCACACCCGATGGCGGTGATGTCGCGCTCCTCACGCAGCCGGCGGAACTCGGCCTTATCCGTGAGATGATGCGGCTCTCGGACGTGATCGAAGTCGTCGCGACCTCGATGGAGCCGCAGCAACTGCCGCACTACGCGATGTCCCTGGCCAACGCCTTCCACGCGTTCAACGACTCCTTCAAGCAGGCGAATGACCCTTCGCTGAAGGTCATCACCGACGACCTTGCAGTTTCGCGGGCGCGGCTGCGGCTCGTCCTTGCGGCACGCATCGCCCTCGCGCGGGTGCTCGGCCTCATGGGGATGACGGCGCCGGAACGGATGTAGGTTCGACCGCACGCGGCACGGCGATGCAACCGTCGGCGGCGTCGCCGAAGACAAAGAAGCCGTCGGGTCCGAAGCGGTAGGCACGGTGCGCCGCCACGACACAAACCACCGCATCCAGCCTGTCCTCCAGGTCCTTCAGCGCCCGACCGGAGGTCTCGAGTGGCGGAGCGGTCAGCGTCTCCGCCGGATCCGAGAAGAGGCACGGCAGCTGGCGTTCGGCGTACGCGCGGAGCAGGCGCTGCAACTCCACGAGTTGCTCGATGCGCCCGGCGAGCGATCCTCGTTTGTAGCGAAGTGCACGCCCGGCCCCGAGGAGCGAAACGGTCGTCGCGTGCGGGAACACCTCGAGCGCGAGTGGACGCTCGATCCATCCTCGGTCTTCGCCGAGCGACCAACCGTGGCCGCGCAGGAGTCCGCCAAGGCGCGGGCCTTCGGCGATGCCGTGGCGGTGGAGAAAGTCCGGCCGCGCAGCATATGCGTACACGCCCTGTCGCCCGAACATGCGCGCGAGGTCGGCCTCGGCGTGCCGGTTCGGGCCGGCGATGAGTGGCGCATCGACAGCCGCGATGACGCCCCTCCCGAGCGAATTCAAGAGGTGGGCGATGTCTTCGGCGTCTGCGTTCGGCACACATTCGAGCCGAGCGAGTGACCAGCCTTCGCCGTCGCCGCGAACGACGCAGAGCCCTGTGGGCTTGCGCCCACTCCAGGAGAGGTCGACGCCAGCGAGCACGGTCACGATGTCGAGCCTACGCTGGAGCGGCCGGACGCTGCCACGTAGCATCCGCGTATGGACCTGCCCATCTCGGCCAGCGGCGCATCAGCCCGGGAAGTTGCGGAACGGTGCGCTCAAGCAGCCTGCGCCATGATTCGGGACGGCTTCGGGCGTGCTTCGCTCGCCGGGGTGAAGGGGCGCGGGAACGTGGTCACGGAGACCGACTTCGCGGCCGAACGGGCGACGATGGAGATCCTCCACGCCGAGTTCCCGGGGCACGCCATCCTCAGCGAGGAAACCGCTGCCGCCACTCGCTCCGACGGCTGGATGTGGGTGGTCGATCCGCTCGATGGCACCAAGAACTTCAGCCGCGCTATCCCCCACTTCGCCTACAACATCGCCCTCTGCGTCGCGAGCCAGCCGGTGCTCGGTCTCACCGCCCACCCGTTGCTCGGCGATATCTACGTCGCCGTAGACGGACAGGGTTGCTTTCACAACGGCCGGCCGACCGCCGTTTCGGACGTGGAACAACTGGCGGACGCGGTGGTCGCTGTGGACATGGGGTACGACGCCGGGCGCGGACGTCACCAGCTTGGGCTTGCGAGCCACCTGTGGCCGGGCATGCAGAGCCTGCGCATCACGGGCTCCGCGGCGCTGGGCTTCGCCTACGTTGCAGCGGCGAAATGGGACATCTACGTCCACTCCGACCTCCAGCCGTGGGACGTCGCCCCGGGCTTGATACTGGTTCGCGAGGCCGGCGGCGCTGTCCTCGACCGGACCGGGGCGGAAGCAACGATCTTCTCGCGGGAAGCCGTGGCGGCCTCACGCCCGGTACTCGACGACTTCTTCGCTCGCACGAGCGGTCTGCACTGGGAGTAAACGATTCTGGACCACCGGCGTGGTACGCTTCGCCGGCCACGGAGGGCGGTTATGACTGCTATCTACGATATCGCCAGCGAGTACGTCGACGAGGTTGCCGCACTCGACCCGATTGCCGCGACCGGCATGGGCGTGCCCGGCCACGACACCGAAATCACGGACTTCTCGCCAGACGCCATCGCCGCGCAGTCCGCGTTGCGGCGCCAGACCCTCGCGAAACTGGCCGCGGCGCCGGTCACGAACGACCGGGACCGCATCGCCAAAGAGGCGATGGAAGACGTGCTGACGCTGCGCGAGGAGCTTACGGACGCCGGCGAGCACTTCCGCCTCAGCGGGTTCCGCAACGCCACGACGACGATTCGGATGGCGTTCGATCTCATGCCGCGCGCAACCACCGAAGACTGGGAGAACATTGCCGCGCGGCTGGCTCGTGTGCCCCAGGGCATCGTGACCTACCTCGTGACGCTCGAGGAAGGGCTGCGGCAAGGGTCGAAGACGGCCCGGAGGCAGGTGGCGCAGTCGATCAAGCAGTCCGAAACGTATGGCGGCGCCGGTGGTGCGCGTTCCTACTTCGACGGACTCGTCGAGACGTTCGACCAGGCGAACATCGACTCGCCAGCACTGCGCACGCAGTTAGCCGAAGGCGCCTCCCTCGCCTCCGAAGCCTACCGCGAGTTTGCCGACTACCTGTCGCAGAAGTTCATGGACCACGCAGTCGAACGTGATGGCGTCGGGCGCGAACTCTATCAACTCTCGTCACGCGTCTACAACGGCGTCGAACTCGACCTCGAGGAGACGTACGCGTGGGGCTGGGACGAACTCCACCGCATCGAAGACGAGATGCGGCAGACCTGCGCGCTTATTCTGCCCGGCGCATCGATCGAGGAGACCAAGCAGTTCCTCGTGTCGGACCCCGGCCGCGCGGTCGAAGGGGTCGAAGAGTTCCGGCAGTGGATGCAGGACTTGCAGGACCGCACGATTGGCGAACTGGCCGGGACGCACTTCGACATCCCCGAGCCGCTGCGCCGGATTGAAGCGCTGATCGCGCCGCCGGGTGGCGCGCTCGCGATGTACTACACGAGCCCGAGCGAGGACTTCTCGCGCCCGGGGCGCACCTGGTACCCGACGGGTGGCAAGACGCGCTTCCCGCTCTGGGGCGAGGTGTCCATCGCCTACCACGAAGGTGTTCCCGGCCACCACTTCGAACGCGCGACGGCGAAGTACCTCGCCGCAGAACTCTCGCGGTTCCAGCGCCTGATGGGCGGCACTTCGGGGTACGTCGAAGGCTGGGCGCTGTATGCCGAGCGGCTCATGGGCGAACTCGGCTACCTCGAGAACCCCGACTACTACCTCGGAATGCTTCGGGCGCAGGCCATGCGGGCGGTGCGAGTCATCGTCGACATTGGCATGCACCTCGAACTGGCGATTCCGTTGAGCGAGGACTATCACCCCGGCGAGCGCTGGAACGCCGACCTCGGCCAGGAATTCTGCCTGCAGCGGTCGCAGTTCCCACCCGACTTTATGCAGAGCGAGGTGATTCGCTACCTGGGCACCCCCGGCCAGGCGATCAGCTACAAGGTCGGCGAGCGGTGCTGGCTCGAGGCGCGCGAGGCATCCCGCCGCCGCCAGGGCGATGCATTCAGCCTGAAGGAGTGGCACCGGGCTGCGCTGAACCTCGGGCCGATGGGCCTTGCCCAGATGCAGCGCGAACTTGCCCGTGTGTAGGCTGCATCCATGCTGATCGTCTTGCCGTCGGTCGTTTCGGGAATCGGTGTCCTGCTGATTCTGCTCGGCATCATCATCGACGATCGGCCGGTGCGAGAGATTTCGCTCTCACTTGGGGTGGCGCTGCTCTGGCTCGACTTCTTCATCACCATGGCGATCTTCCGGCGAACGGTGCGCGACATCGACGGTAAGCTGCGGCGCATCGAAGAGCGGCTATCGAAGCAGTAGCGGAGGAGCGGCGCTGGCTTGCCACCCGCAACAGCGGCACGGCGTACACTCCAGCGCGTGAAAGCTGAAATCATCGCCATCGGCACCGAGATCCTGCTCGGCGAGATCATCGACACCAATAGCGCTTACATCGCGCAGCGCCTGCCCGAACTCGGCATCGACCTGCTCTACAAGTCGGTGGTCGGCGACAACATGGGGCGCATCGTGGAGGTGTTCGACCGCGCATGGAACCGCTCCGACGTGATCATTTGCACCGGTGGGCTTGGACCGACCGAGGACGACATGACGCGCGAGGGCATCGCCAAAGTGCTCGGCGAAGAGCCCCACGTCGACCCGGGCCTGGAGGTTCGACTGCGCAGTTGGTTCAGCGGGCGCGGCTACCCGATGCCCGAATCGAACATCAAGCAGGCGTGGCTGATCGAGAGCGCCCGCGCCATCGACAACCCCCGCGGCACCGCGCCCGGCTGGTGGGTGGAACGCGACGGGCACGTCATCATTTGCATGCCCGGTGTCCCGCCCGAAATGGAACGGATGTGGCAGAAGGAAGTCCAGCCGGAACTCGAGAAGCGCAGCGACGGGCAGGTGCTGGTCACGCGAACCATCAAGACCGTTGGCATCGGTGAGGGAACCGTCGACGAGATGGCGCACCCGCTCTACGACACTCCCGGCGTTGGGATCGGCACGTATGCACGCGCCGACGGCGTGCACCTGCGCATCGGGGCGAAGGCGCCGACGCGCGAGGGCGCATGGGCGCTCATCCGGCCAGTCGAAGAGGAGATGGATCGGATTTTCGGCAGCGCCATCTGGGGCCGCGATGACGACACGATGGAGGGCTACGTCGCCGACCAGATGCATGCGCGGCGAACCACGCTCGCCGTCATGGAATCGTGCACTGGCGGGCTGCTGGCGAACACGCTCACCGACGTTCCCGGCGCCAGCGGGTACTTCCTCGCCGGCTACGTGAGCTACTCGACCCAGCAGAAGATCGACCTTGGCGTTCCCGCGGCCGTGATCCAGGAGTTCGGCGTCGTGAGCCAGGAAACGGCGAAGGCGATGGCGGAGGCCGCGCGCCGGCGTGCGGGCACGGACTTCGGCGTGGGGATCACGGGCGTGGCCGGCCCAGACCCGGAGGACGGGATTCCACCGGGAACGGTACACGTCGCCGTGGCGACGCCCGATGGGGCGAGCCACGTACTGAGCATGACGATGAACCAGGGCCGCCAGGCGGTGAAGCGGCGGGCAGTCACCACCGCGTTGCTGCTCCTCCGGCGGGCGCTGCTCGGCGAGCTTCGCTGAGCCGGGCATTCGCTCGAGGTAAACGGGCCGGTTGCCGGGTCTGCTACCATGGTGGTAAGACCCGCACGGTGCGGAAACAGGAGAACCTACCCCTTGGCTTTTGCCGATAAGCAAATCGCCTGTCGCGACTGTGGCACGAACTTCGTGTTCACGGCCGGCGAGCAGGAGTTTTACGCGAACAAGGGCTTGATGAACGAGCCCACTCGCTGCCAGTCGTGCCGGTCGGCACGGCGCACCAGCCAGAGCACACTCGAGCAGAACGACGGGTACGTGCGTTATGGAAACTTCGCCAGCTTCGGCGGCAAGACCCCGCGCCAGATGCACCCGGCGTCCTGCGCCGACTGTGGGCAGATGACCGAAGTGCCCTTCGTGCCCCGCGGCGAACGCCCGGTGTACTGCAGCAATTGCTACAGCAAGATCAAGCCGCGCGAGGAAGTCACGCAGTAAGCGTGGCGCATCCGCGGTGACTCTTCCGCGCCACCGCCAGCTCTCGCGCATCTACGAGCGCGCCATCGAAACAGACGAAGACGCCCGGCAGGCGGTTCACGCCGCGCCGGGCGTCCTCGCGTCCGCGCTCTTTCACGAAGCGGCGGATAGCGATGACGTAACCAGCGTGGAGGCGGCGCGGGCGTACCTCGCCGCGCGCATGGATGATCTCGCGGAGGTCGTCGCTGGAGACGCGGAAGCCGTCACAGCAGCGTTCGAAGCACAACTTCGCGCCTGGGGTTAGCGTTCGGGCAATTCCCGCTTGGGCCAAGCGCCCGTATTATCGGGTTAAGACCGGGGGTCGCCGATGCGCTTCGTCATCACCGTTATCTCAGCGCTCATCCTGGGGTTCCTGCTCTGGATGGGCCTCGCGGGCATTCTCTCGTACTGGGGAGTCCACGCCGTACCCACCGGCGCCGTGCCCGACTCATGGCGTCATCCCGATAGCTGGGCCGAGTGGCGTGACATCGTCATCGTCTTCACGGCAATGTTCTGGGTGATTGCCGGCGTGCTGCTCTGCGCCGTGCTGGTGGCAACGCTCATTCTCGTCATCCTCGCCCGGAAAGTCCTGCGCGAGAACGCGGCGCCGGCGCTCGATTCGCTCAAGCAGTCGATCGACAACGTGCGCGGCACGACCGAGTTCGCCGGCGAGACCGTTGCTTCGCCGATCATCCGCGTGTACTCGGTGTTCAAAGGTGTTCGCACCGGTATCTCCGCCGTCACCAACCTTCCCGACCGCGTCAAGGGCCGGAGGAAGAAGAAATGACCACGCCAGACCCCGAGCAGCGGCCACACGTCCATGTCGAAGCGGAACCGCTGGCCGAGGAGCCGCAGGAGAACCTGGTGCTCGGCTGGGCACGGGCGATTGTCTTCGGTATCGGCGACACCGCGAAGGATATGCTGGCGGAGGGCCGCCGCGGCGCGCGTGAGGCGATGGAGCACGGCTGGGACCGCTTCGACGAAAAGACGAAGCACCGCCGCAAGTAGGGCGTTATCGGCTAGCCGTGGCCTTTGCTAGCATGGGCGTTCGTCCGGGGAGAGGTGCTGGAGTGGACGATCAGGCACGCCTGGAAAGCGTGTGTAGTGCAAGCTACCGTGGGTTCGAATCCCACCCTCTCCGCCACTCCAGGCCGTGGCGGTTCGTGGAGTGAACGCGGTGTTCTCTGCCAAAACCTGGGCGCTGTTGCTTGGATTCGACGTGGCGGCCGCGGCACTGGCCATCGCCGGCATTACCACCAGCACGACGCCGCTGCTCGCGGCCGGGATCGGGCTCTTTGCAGCATCGTCGGCGCTCGCAGCGTTGTTCGTGCTGCGTTCGAAGGAGAAACGTTAGCCGTCCCCATCCTCTGCCTGCTGCCAGCGATCGAGCAGGTCATCGAGGTAGCGCCGCTGGTTCGCGCTGAACGGGGCGTCTCCGAGCAACCGGCGGATGGCCGGAACGTCACCTTCGTTCATCGCCCGCCCCAGTTCGGCGCGGTGCGGGGTGTTCTCCAGGCGCTGACTTTCGAGCCACTCACGAATCGTTACGACGAACCACGGCCGGTCGGGCATGCTGCGCCTCCTCGCACAGAGTATGGCCCGCACGCGAAGGCTTTGCGACGGCCTGAACCCGTAATGTGTCAGTGCATGACGCTCTTCGGCATCGGTGTGAGCCGCGTGACCACGATCTTTTCGCGGTCGAGCAGTTCACCAATACGCGGGCCAAACGTGTTCTTCCACTCCTCCGACTGGTAGACAGCAGCGTAGAGGCGTTCACGCTCGGCTTCGTCTTCGAACCGCCGGATCCAGACGTAGAGATCCTCTTCCTGCTCGCCGGTCAGGCTTCCCATCACGACCATCCCCTTCGCGGTCTGGAATGGGATGATCACGTCTTCCATGTAGCGGGCGAGTTCATCGCGCTTGCCGGGCCAAGCGCGGTACTGGCGGAGTTCGAAGAACATGCGGGGCTCCTTCGAGGGTACTGACGGAACAATACCGGGCGCGCGGTTAACCGGCCCACCCGGGCCGGGGTCACTCGAACCGGCGCACCATCGCGGCGACGGCTTCGGTGGTGGCGCGCGCTTCGGGCGCGGCCGGTGGCACCACCGCCACGAAGTCGGTCACCCCGATATCCGCATACGCCCGGATGCCTGCCTCGAGGTCTTCGCCGTTGCCTACCACGGCAACATCGGACGGCCCGGTGGCGCCGCCACGGTCGAGCGTCGAACGGTAGGACGGGATCTGGCCGTAGACCTGGAACGCGGCGTCGATGGTCGCCTTGCCAGCAGCGACGTCGGGCGTGAGCAGCACCGGAACCATTGCGACGAAGCGTGGCGCATCCCGGCCGGCCTTCGCAGCCGCTGCCGACATCACCGGGATGGCGATGTCGCGGAGGTAGGGGATGCCGCCCATCCATGTGACTGTGCCGTCGGCGAGACGGCCGCAGAGCCGCAGCATATCGGGCCCAAGCGCGGCAACCACCACGGGTGGCTTCTTCGCGCCGGCGACTGCTACCTGGGCATTCACACGGTATTCGTCGCCAGCGTGTTGCACGCGCTCACCGGCGAGGAGGCCGTTGAGGACGGTGAGGTATTCGCGCATGTGCGGTATCGGGCGCGCGTAGTCGAGCCCCAGGCTGCCTTCGATCAACATGCGATGGCTGAGCCCGATGCCGAGCGCCAGGCGGTTGCCGGTGGCGGCCTGGGTGGTCAGCGCCTGCATGGCGAGGACCGTGGGGTGACGCGGGTAGGTCGGGACAACGGCGGTTCCCAGTTCGAGCCGGCTTGTCGCCGAACCAGCCAACGCAAGCACCGTGAGCGCATCGACCGTGGCGACCTGCGGGAGCCAGCCGGACGAGAAGCCAGCGGCCTCGGCGGCGGCGGCGCGGGAGACGAGTTCCGCCGGGCCAGCGTTGTCACCCGGCATGGAGAGCATGAGTCCGAGTCGCACAGCCGCCCCCTTAACCAACCGACCCGGATTCGACGGCAGCGGCGTTGAAGATTCCCCTCGCCATCAGCGACTGCTCGCTTTCGGCGCGGGTACGAAGGATTTCCGAGCGAGTTGTTTGCAGCGCGGCGTCTCCTGGTGCCGCGAGCGCAGCGAACTCAATGAGGTGGCAGGCCAGTTGCACCTCGCCGGCCGCCACCAGTTCACGGGCGCGCGCGGCGAGTCGCCCGGCGCCACCGGCGAGGGATGCCAGTTCCGCCGCGACAGCCGCTTCGGGCGCGGGTTTGAGGTTCGCGGGATTGCCGTCGTACCAGCCGGCGTAGAGCCGCCAGATATTGCGCACGATGAACGCTGGCTCGTCGTAAAGCGGCCAGAGGTAGGGTCGTTCCATCAGGCCGGCGGGCGGCTTCACGCTGTGGATGACCTCGTCGAGCCGGACGCCCCGGTTCATCAGGGCGATGGTCTGCTCCACGAGTGACTCGAGGAACAGGGCGGATTCGGTCAGTGCCTGCTGGATGCGATCGTTCCCGAAGATCGGCGTGCCGTGGCTCGGGATGAACACTTCGGCGCCCTTCGCGGCCATCGCCCGGAGCGCGGTCGCCCACTCTGCCGGGTAGCGCTGCACCTTCTGCGGGTTGCCTGCGTTCGGGCACCGCCAGATGAAGAAGTCGCCCGCGCAGATGGCTTTGAGCGAGGGGATCCAGACCCAGGTGTGGTCATCGGTCTCGCCCCGGCCGTGGGTTAGTTCGAATCTGACGCCACCCTGTTCGAACGCGTGTGTCTCGCGGTAGGTCTCGTCGGGGAAGCGGGCGCCACTGAAGTTCGCGATCATCCGCTCCGTGGGCGCCGGCTGCGAGAGGAACTGGCGCGCATTGATGGTGGCGTTGTATCCCGCCGTCTTCGCGTACCGTTCGAGGCGGGGCGGCACATTCTCGTGGGCGATAACGTGCGGGCGAGGGTGGCCCCGCTGCACGGCGTCGGCGTCGTAGGCTGGCATGCCACCCACGTGGTCGAAGTGTCCGTGCGTATAAATGACGTTGCGCACGGGACTCTCGTCCCACGTCCGCATTGCGGCAACCACGAGTTCGCCATGATTCTTGCCGCTGGTATCGACCACCATCAGTCCGTCGCTGGTCTTTATGCCAACGGAGAGTCCGAAGCCGCTGACCATAGCGACCCCCGGGACGACTTCGAACAAGCGCCCGGCTGCCTGGAGTTCGCCCGGGCCGGAGAACGGGTCGATGACCACGCCACGGTCGCCGTTCCAGGCGCGCTCAGAGAGTTCGCGGATCGATTCCATATCCCACCCCGATGGTAGAAGTGGGCTGCATGCTACAGAAAAGGCGGCCCTTTCGGGGCCGCCTCGGCTGGTTTGGGTGCTCGTGTAGCTACTGGCCGCCGCCGACGGCGACCGCGAGCCGGGCCTCGTCCTTCTGCTGGACGATGGGCGCGGCCCGGTCAGCGGCGGGCATCATCTTCGGGTACCACTTGTCCTCGAAGTCGTTGAACTTGTCGCGCAGGTGGGGCGCAACGCGCTCCGCGAACATCTGCGTGTTGTACATCGCGACGTCGCGGGGCATGTTGCCCATCTGCAGCAGGAGCATGAGGTGCCCAACCCGGAGGTTGTCGGCGAGTTCGTTCAGCTTCGCGATAACCTTGTCGGGCGGGCCGGCGACGATGTAGCCCTGGTCGACGAGGCTCTCCCATGTGAGCTTCGCGCGTGCGTTCTGCTGTGCCTGTTCGAACTGGCTCTTGATGCCGGCCTTCACGGTGCGCAGGGTGCGGTAGCCCGGAGCATCGGCGAAGCCGGGGTAGATGTGGAGGCAGCGGTTGTAGAAGTAGTCGATGTGCGGCCAGTAGAGTTCTTTGGCCTCGGCCTCGGTCTCAGCGACGCAGACGACCTGGGCGAAACCGGCGTGGTACGGGTTCGGCTCGATACCCTTGTCGCTCATGCGCTGCCAGAAGCCGTCCATGATCGACTGCGCGCGCTTGTAGCCGGAGTAGGAGAGGTAGGAGTAGAGATACCCCATGTCGGCACACCACTCCCACGTCTCGATCGAACCACCACCGGGGATCCAGATGGGCGGGTTCGGCTGCTGCAACGGCCGCGGCCACGGGTTCATGTAGCGGACCTGGTTGTACTTGCCGTTGAAGTGGCTGACGCCCTTGTCGTGCCAGGCCTGCATGATGAGGTCGTGCGCTTCGTAGTAGCGATCGCGCAGCTGGGCGCCGGGCACACCGTAGGCGAAGTTCGTGTCCATGCTCGTGCCGACCGGGAAGCCCGCCACGAGCCGGCCGCCGGAGAGCACATCGAGCATGGCGAACTCTTCGGCCACGCGCAGCGGCGGGTTGTAGAGCGCGATGCTATTGCCCATCACGACGATGGCGGCGTTCTTGGTGCGCCGCGTGAGCGTGGCGGCCATGATGTTCGGACTGGGCATCATCCCGTAGGCGTTCGAGTGGTGCTCGTTCACGCAGATGCCGTCGTAGCCCATGGTCTCGGCGAACTCGAGCTCATCGAGGTACTCGTTGTAAACGGTGTTGCAGCGTTCGGCGTTGAAGAGCTTGTAATCGACATCGACCCAGACGGAGCGGTGCTTCTGCTGGAAGTCGTCCGGCAGGTCGGGCCAGGGCATGAGATGGAACCAGTGGAATTTCAAGGTGCGGCCCCCAAGAAAGTTCGCCATCGGGCGAGACGTTTTGTCTCTGGCTAACGGCTGGCGCGAAGTATAGGGCATGACGATTCGCGCCGTGCACGCCCGAACCGTCGATTCGGGGTCGAAGGGCGATGCAATCCCGGTAAGATAGCCCCCAGGTGGAAGAGTTCAGCCTCCTCACCTCTGTTTCCGTGGCCCTCGGATTCGCCCTCGCCGGCGGGGTTGTCGCCCGCTTCGCCGGCCTGTCGCCAATCGTGGGCTACCTTGTGGCGGGCGTCGCTCTGTCGCCGTTCACGCCCGGCCCCGATGCGGACCTGGATGCAATCCGCGAGCTGGCCGAACTGGGCGTGATCTTCCTGATGTTCGGCGTCGGCCTCCACTTCAACATCAGCGACCTGTTGCAGGTGCGTGCTATCGCGATTCCCGGCGCGATCATCCAGGTGGCCCTGGCGACGGCTTCCGGCGCCGGCATCGGGCTGGCATTCGGCCTCGATGGACGCGAAGCGCTGGCGCTCGGCCTCGCGATGAGCGTCGCCAGCACCGTGGTGCTCATCCGCTCGCTGGAAGACCGCGGGCTGATGAACACGATTCACGGCCGGGTCGTCGTTGGCTGGCTCATCGCGCAGGACATCATCACGGTTCTCATCCTCGCGATCCTGCCCACCCTCGAGCCCGGCGAAACGTCCGACCTCGGGCGCAACATCGCCTGGGCGATGCTCCGGGCGGCCGCCTTCGTGACCATCATGCTCATCCTCGGGGCACGAGCAGTGCCGCGGATCCTCTCCTTGGTGGCGCGCACGGGCAGTCGCGAACTGTTTATCCTCGCCTTCGTCGCGGGTGCGCTGGGTATCGCGACGAGCGCCGCGGTGTTCGGACTTTCGGTGGCACTCGGTGCGTTTGTGGCCGGCGTGGTCGTTTCGGAGACGGAAACGAGCCACCAGGTCGCCGCCGACGTCGTGCCGCTGCGCGATGCCTTCGCCGTGCTGTTCTTCGTCTCGGTAGGAATGCTGCTCGACCCGCACAAGGTGCTGGAGCACCTCGACATGTACGCTGCCGTGACACTGGCGGTGTTGTTCGTCAACGCCACGATCGCCTTCACGACGGCCGCCGTGTTCCCGTACTCCGCCCGCACGGCGCTCACCGTCGGCGTCGGGCTCGCGCAACTCGGCGAGTTCTCGTTCATCATCGCCGACCAGAGCCTCGAGATCGGCCTGATGGACGCGACCACGTACAACGTCATCCTCGCGGCTGCGGCCACCTCAATCTGTCTGAACCCGCTCGCGTTCGCCTCGCTGCCAGCGCTCGAAAGGCTCTTCAAGCGATTCAGGCTCATGTGGCGTCTGGCTGACCGCCAGGGCGACATCCCGGAGCCGCCGATACCGCGAAGCGGCCATGTTGTTGTCCTTGGCTACGGGCGTGTCGGCGAACTCGTTGGCCATGCGCTGGCGCAACTGCAGGCGCCGTTCACCGTGGTCGAATCAGACCTGGAGCGGGCGCGCATGCTCGCGGCCGGTGGTGTTCCGGCGGTCTGGGGCGACGCGGGGCACGCCGAGGTGCTGGATCGCGTCCATGTGGGGACTGCCCGGGCGATCGTCATCACGGTGCCGGACGAAAGCACCGCGCTGGTAGCGACCGCCGCCGCGCGCCATCGCAACCCCTCGGCGCCGATCCTGGTGCGCGGCCGAAGCGGCGGTGAGATCCAGACGCTACTCGGTCTGGGCGCCACGGATGTCGTCGTTCCGGAGTACGAAGGCGGCCTCGAATTGATGCGCCAGTCACTTGTGGCCATCGGCTACGACCCGGAGGAGTCGCTCCACCTGAGCGATGCGGTTCGCGACATCCACTACCAGGCGGGAGCGCACGCTTAGCCCCCTGGGTCGATGAGCACCTTCACTTCACTGTTGGGCACGAGCAGTCGTTCGAACACCGCCGGCGTCTCGGAGCCGGGAGCAATGGACGTGATGACCGCCCCGGACTGCAGCGTCCCGCGTTCAAGCATGGCGATAGTGGTCTCGTAGTCGGCGCGACTGTAGGCGAAGGCGGCACGCAGTGTGACGCGCTTCGTCACCCACACCGCGGGCCGCACTGGCGCGGCTTCGAACGACACCCCTACCATCATCACCTTCCCACCCGGCCGCACGACATCGACGGCCTGCTGGAGCGTGGCCGGCACGCCGGCCGCATCGAACACCACATCGGGCGGGCCGCCGAGATGCGCCGCGAAGCCGCCCGCGAGGTCGCTGGTTTCACGCGGGTTGAACACCACATCGGCGCCGAGAGAGCGCGCCAGCGCAGCGCGGCCGGGCGATGGTTCGGCCACCACCACCCGCCGCGCGCCCGCGGCGATGGCGGACTGGAGCGTGAAGAGCCCGATTGGCCCTGCGCCGATCACGGCGACCCGGTCGCCGATTGCCTGGCCCGAAAGACGCACCGCGTGGACACCGACGGCGGCTGGTTCGATGGAAGCGGCCTGTTGCTCGTCGAGGCCAGCGGGCACCCGCATCAGTCGCGCGGCGCCGATTCGGGCGAACGGCGCATAACCGCCGGCCCCGAGCGATGAGCCACCGGCCGGGGCGATTCCCGCACGCGCCGCTTCGAGGCGGTAGTGCTGATAGCAGAGGTCGAACTCCCCTCGCACGCAGAACGCGCAATTCAGGCACGGCCTCATCGGCGCGCCGACAACGCGGTCACCGACTTCCCAGCCCGTGACATTCCGCCCGAGTTCGACGATGGTTCCGCCGAACTCGTGGCCCATGACGATGCCGCCACCGGCCATCTCGCTGTCATAGAGGTGGAGGTCGGAGCCGCAGACACCGCAATAGCCGACTTCGACGACAACCTCGAGGTCGCCGGGCACGGGGTCCGGCACCTCCTCGAAAGACATCTTGCGGCGGCCATGGAGCACGGGAGCTTTCATCAGAGTGCCTTTCCGGGCGCCACGAGCACCTTCACATCGTCGTTGCCGGCCGTACCGAGGGTTCGGCAGACCTCATCCACTTCATCCAATCCGACAACACGGGTGACCATCTTCTCTGGCTGGAGCTTGCCGGCGGCGATGAGGTCGAGCGCCGTCCGGAACAGTTCCATCCCACCGAGTGACGCTTTGATTTCGCACTCCTTCGCGACCATCGTGAGCGGCGAGACTTCGTCGAGGTCCATGTTCACGCCCGGCAAGACGACCTGGCCCCCGGGGCGCACCCATTCGAGCGCGGTCTGCAGCGTGCCTCTGGCGCCCGCGCATTCAAAGACGACATCTGGCCCGCCCATCTCGCAGCTGCCCTGGAAGAACGCCGCCGCGTCCACCTCGCGGGGGTCGAATACTGCCGTCGCGCCACACTCGAGGGCTTTCGCACGGCGTCCCGGGGAGGTTTCGAACACCCAGCAGTTCGCCGGGTTCAGCAAGAGCACCGACTGCAGGACAAGCAGTCCGATAGGGCCGGCTCCGATGATGGCCACGTTGTCACCCGTGCGAACGCGGCTGGTGCGAGCCGCGTAGAGTCCGACCATCGCCGGTTCGTTGAGCGCGGCTGCCGTATCGGAAAGGTCCGGTGGCGCCTTTTCGAGCGCCGACGTGTGGGTCAGGACGTACTCCGCGTATCCACCGGTGAGCCCGGTGTACCCGAAGACCTGGAGGCCCTTTTCGCACGACCGATAGCGAGCTTCCTGGCAGGCGTCGCACGAGTCGCAGGGCACAGCGGAGAGGGTGGTCACGCGGTCGCCGACTTCGAATCCGCGTGCGTCCGGGCCGAGGGCGGTGATCTCGCCAACGATTTCGTGGCCGAGCACGGCTCCTTCGGGCAGAGCCCCGGCACGGAGGAGGTGAAGGTCGGAGCCGCAAATCCCGCAGTAGGTCACTCGGATGACGGCCTGGCGGCCGGTTGGCGTTGGGTCGGGCAGGTCTTCGACCACGAAGCGCGAACCTTCGCGCAGTACGGCAGCTTTCAACGGTCACCTCCGTCCGACGGGGACGCGCGGAATCTACGGGTGGGCTCGATCCCTCGTCAACGCGCACGAATCCTCGTACGCTGAAACGCCACAGTCCGCTCCCGCATCGTGATAGGACGGGAGCCGCGGAGGAACCGGCATCGTCACTCTGAGCGAATGGGCCGAACGTACACCCAATGGTGTCCCCTCGGACGGCGCTGCGTGCGCGCGAAACGGCACGATCTCCGGATGACCGCGGCACGCCCCATCGGGATCATCACCAGCGACCCTGCCCTCGCCGAACAACTGCAGGCCCGGCTCGAAACCGTACTCGCCCGCAAGGTCGCGATCCTCGACGGGTGGCGCCAGGCCACTGCGGGAGATCTCGTGATCACGACGACGACCGCGTGCTCCCCGGATGAGTGTGCGGGCCTGACACACTCGGGGGTCGCGGTCGTGGTGCTCGCAGCGCTCCCGAGCGACTTCCAGGAGCGGAACTACCGTTCGGCGGGAGCAGCGGGCTATCTCGCGATGAACCTCGACACCGCACCGCTGGCCGAAATCGTCCAGGGTCTCGCGCCGGTCACCGCCGCCGCCATCGATTGAGACGCGGCCCCGAAACCTGTAGCGTTCGAATGCGTGAGTGACCTGCCGATCGCCGTTGTCGCCGTGCCGGCGCCGCCAGGCGTTGCCGAACGGCTTCGGCGCGCCTGTTCACCGGTCTTCACGACACCGGCCGACGTGACGCGGGGCCTGCGCGATGCGGAGGGTCTTCTCTGCCCGGCGCCGTTCCCCATCACGCGCGAACTGCTCGATTCGGCGCCGCGGCTTCGCGTTGTGTCGAACTTCGGCGTCGGCTTCAACAACGTCGACCTTGCGGAGATGGAGCGGCGCGGAATCGCGGTCTGCAACACACCGGGTGTACTCACGGGAGCTGTCGCCGACCTCACCATCGGCATGATCCTGATGGCATCGCGGCAACTCGTCGTGAATCACCAGTACGTGCATGGCGGCGGGTGGTCGTTTGGCACGACGGCGCCCGCGTTGGGATGGGATCTCGCCGGGAAGACGCTTGGCCTCGTAGGCTTCGGGCGAATCGGGCAGGCGGTTGCCGCCCGGGCGCGCCCGTTCGGCCTTCGCGTCATCTACCACGACGTCCTCGCGACACCCGCGAGCGGCTTCGAAGACTGTACCGCGCGAACGCTCGACGAACTGCTCGCCGAGGCGGACATTGTCTCGCTGCACGTGAACCTCACGCCCAAAACGGATCACCTGATCGGCGCCGCGGAACTTGAGCGGATGAAAGCGGGCGCCTGGCTGGTGAACACAGCCCGCGGCCCGGTTATCGACCAGCAGGCACTCGTTGCGGCGCTGCGTGAGGGTCGCATCAGCGGGGCGGCGCTGGATGTGCTCGAAACCGAGCCCCCAGCGCCCGACGACCCGATCCTGTCGCTGCCGAACGTCATCCTGCTGCCGCACATCGGCTCGGCGACGGTCGAAACGCGCGCCGCGATGCTCGACCTGGCCGTGCGCAATCTCATCGCCGCACTTAGCGGCGAGCGCCCACCTGAATGCGTGAACCCCGGCGTGCTCCCGCGCGCGCGCGAACGGCGATAATCCCGGACTGGAGGACGACATGCGGACGAACACGGTGAAAGCAAAGTGGGCCAGCGGCGAAGTGACTTTCGGCGCCTGGCTTTCCATCCCCAGTTCTTTTTCGGCCGAGATCATGGCGAACCAGGGCTTCGATTGGGTCTGTGTCGACATGCAGCACGGCGTGATCGACTACCAGGTCGCGCTCACAATGCTCCAGGCGATCGGCGCCACCGCGACCATCCCGTTCGTGCGCGTCCCATGGAACGAGCCGGGGATCATCGGCAAGGCGCTCGACGCGGGGGCGATGGGCGTCATCATCCCGATGGTCAACAGCGTGGCCGAGGCCAAGCAGGCGGTTGCGGCCTGCCGCTACTTCCCGCAGGGCGCCCGCAGCTTCGGGCCCACGCGCGCAACCTACTACGCAGGAACCGACTACTTCACTGGCGCCAACCGGGAGGTCGCCTGCATCCCGATGATCGAGACACGCCAGGCCGTCGAGCACCTCGATGAGATTCTCGCGGTGCCCGGTATCGACGCTGTGTATGTCGGCCCGGCCGACCTGAGCATCACGTACGGGCTGCCACCGGGGATGGCCAACGGCGGCGCGTTCGAAGAGGCGCGCGTGCTCATCGCGACGAAGTGCGCCGAGCACGGGGTCACCGCAGGCATCCATGCGAACGCTGCCCTCGCAGAGAAGCACGCTTCGGCAGGCTACCGGATGATCACCATCAGCGGCGATGCGGTCGCCATCCCGATGCAGGCCCAATCTGACCTCAAGACCGCGCGCGGCGCCGCCAGCGGAGCAAAGGCGGTCTACGGGTAGGGAGGGAGCGGGGCCGGCGGCTCGATTCCGAGTTCCGTGGCGAGTTGGTGGAGTTGGTTGATGGTTTCGGCATCGAGAGGGATGCCGAGGCGGGTGCGTTCTTCCCGTGCGCGGGCCTCGGGGTCACCGGGCACGAGGACCGCTTCCACACCCGGGCGAGGGCGCAGTCCGCGCAGGTGGCCGGCCATGCGTTTCATGTCGGCTTTGAACTCCGCGACGTCGCGGAAGGCATCGATCCGCCAGGCGGCAAACCATTGGCCCTGCATCCTCGCGCCCTCGAAGATCGCGCTTCCCATGCCCGGCAGGACGCCAGTGAGGATGTCGACCATCAGTCCCAGGCCGTAGCCCTTATGTGAACTCGTCTCGCTGTAGGAGCCGAGTGGCTGGAGCGCACCGCCACTTCGAAGGATGAGCGGGTCGGCACTGTCGTTTCCATCGCCGTCGACCGCCCAGCCGGGAGGAATCGGCTTACCCTGCCGGGCAGCGATTTCCAGCTTTCCGCCAGCGACGGCCGTGGTTGCGATGTCGAGAAGGAATGGATGACTGTCCTCGACGGGCGCGGCGAAAGCTATCGGGTTCGTGCCGAACGCCCGGTCGAGGCTGCCGCTGGCGACGGCGAGCGGGGGCACGTTGCACATCGCCATCCCGATCATGTCGCGTTCGGCGGCCATGCGTGCATAGTAGCCGGCGGCCCCAAAGTGGCGGCCGTTCGTCACCGCGACCATGCCGATGCCGGTCGCGCTCGCCTTTTCGATGGCGGCGTCCATCGCTCGCGCGGCAATAAGCACGCCGAGGCCACCATCGGCGTCCCACGTCGCTGCCACCGGGCTATCGCGCAGGACTCGAACCTCTGGCCGGGGGTTAATCACACCGCGACGGAATCCGGGCGCATAACCCGGGTGCCAGGCGAGGTGGGCGATCCCGTGGGATTCGATGCCTGCGAGGTCGGCGTCGAGCAGCACGTCGGCGCCACGGCGCGCGTCGGCGGCCGGCATACCGAGACCTTCGAACACGGCCGTCGTGAAGCGCAGGAGTTCGCCGTGTTCGAAGCGGTCGCGGGCATCGTTCATGGGCACGTATCTTGCCGCATCGCGGGTGGCGACGGCCACCTCCAGCGACACTGTGCGCTGCCCCCGCTAGGATCGGCTGATGGCCGAAACCCCCTCCCGCTCTCTTCGTTCGCTCCTCGCCGAGTTGCCCGGCGCGCGCCTGCTGCGAGGCAACCCGGAGAGCGTGGTCGATGCGGTGGAGCACGATTCGCGCCAGGCCGGGCCGGGGACGCTGTTCGTCGCCGTGCCGGGATTCACCGTCGACGGCCACCAGTTCCTGCCGCAGGTCGCGACCGCGGGCGCGACGGCTGCCATCGTCCAGGAAGACCACGACGGCGCCGCCTCGGGGCTGCCGGAAGGTCTCGCGGTCATCACGGTTCCGAAGACGCGCCCGGCACTGGCAAGCGCAGCCGCCTGGTTCTACGGACACCCCGCGCGCGAAATGACCGTCATCGGCATTACCGGCACGGATGGCAAGACGACCACGTCGCACATGCTCACGTCGGTTCTCGAAGCAGCGGGAGGAGTTGCGGGCAGGCTGGGCACGGTCGATACGCACTTCCCGGGCGAAGAGGGGAAAGTGACCGACCGCATGACCACCCCTGAGGCCACCGAGGTGCAGCGGTTGCTCCGCCGCATGGCCGATGCCGGCTGCGACTTCGCCATCGTGGAGAGCACAAGCCATGGCCTCGCGCTCAACCGCCTGGACCACTGCGAGTACGACGTCGCGGTGTTTACGAACATCACCGGCGACCACCTCGACTTCCACAAGACGTTCGACGCTTACCGGGAGGCGAAGGGCCTGCTCTTCTCCGCCCTCGAAACAAGCGTGAACAAAGGCGTACCAAAAGCAGCGGTCGTGAATGCGGACGACCCTTCGGCGAACGCGATGCTCTGGCGGACGAGCGCCACGCCCATCCGCTTCGGACTCGATGCGCGCGAAGTAGACGTGACCGCCCGCAACATCTCCCTTCGGCCGGACGGCACGGACTTCCGCCTCGAAACACCGGATGCTCGCGCGGAGACATCGATCCGTCTCCCGGCAATGTTCAACGTCATGAACGCACTTGCGGCGACGGGCGCCGGACTTGCCTGCGGCGCCCCGCTCTCCGACATCGCGCGCGGCCTCACGGAGTGCCCCGGTGTGCCCGGGCGGATGGAGCGAATCGACGCTGGGCAACCGTTCACCGTCATCGTGGACTACGCGCATACCGGGGAAGCGGTGCGGAAGGTGCTCGAAGTGTTGCGCGATGTCACGAGCGGCCGGCTCATCATCGTGGTCGGCGCCGCCGGGGAGCGGGATCCGGGCCGGCGATTCGGCGTAGGCCGGGCGGCAGCCGAAGGCGCCGACTTCGCAGTCTTCACGAGCGAAGACCCGCGGAACGAGGACCCGACCGCCATCGTCCGCGAGATCGGCAGGCACGCGGAAGGAGCGGGACGCCTTCGCGGCCGGGATTTCCTCGAAATCGAAGACCGGCGGGAGGCCATTCACACGGCCCTGGAGCGGGCGAGCCCCGGCGATGTCGTTGTCATCTGCGGCAAGGGGCACGAGAAGTCGATCGTCTTCGGTACGTACACGATGCCGTGGGACGACCGCGATGTTACCCGCGAGGAACTGGCGCGGCTCGGCCACGCCGGGGCGTAGGTCTTTATCGGCGGTTTCCTCTCGCTGTATGGCCCTTATCGGGG